>JAJTIE010000018.1 GCA_021300195.1 Bacteroidota bacterium
CGCACGATCCAGATATTGCAGTACCGGTTGGGGTCCCACAGGCTCAGGGCCTTCAGGCCTGCATTGCTGGCCAGGGTTATCCCGCCCATGTCCAGGTACTGGGTGTTCCGTACATACACAATACCCGTGGTGGGGTTTCCGCTGGGGTCGCGGGTAGCCAGCTGAAAGTCCAGCTGCATGTCGGCGGCGGCGGCGCTTTCCAGCGGGCTGCCAGGCAAGTTTCGAAACTGGGCGTGGAGGAGCCTAAACTGGGCCTGTATGGTGGCTGCGTCTATACTATCGGTTCCACCGTTGTGTATCACGTGTACCACGGTGGGGATAACATACACCTGGTCGGCATCCGCCTGTGCCTTGTGTAGTGGGGCGACAGACAGGTGCTGCTGCCAGGCCAGGTCTGGGTCTGTACCTACGTGGGTGGGCTTATCTACCGGGCAGGAGTGGCGCACCGGCTGGGCCACGGCATAGGCGAGCAAAAGAAACAAGAGCGTAGAAAATCTATGCATATAGGCACATTAATTGGTGCCCGAATGTACCCGCCCTGTTTTGAATTTTTCTTTAAGAAAAAAAGAATTTCACTTCATAAACGCAAAAAAACAGGGAAACAATGAAATGAAAGAAAACACATATTCGTCATTTCTGCTCGGGCTGCTCGCTGCCCGCTGCCGGCTTCTGGGGCTTGTGGATGAATACAAACTGGCCGCCTTCGTCTCCACTATCGCGCAGGCGCTGTATCAGGGGGGTCTGTCGGCTGTTGTTGGTTACGGGTAGCTTCAGCCGGTTATACACGCTTTCGGCATCTATGTACAGTGCCTCATTTTCGCGCAGGGTTTTTAGCAGGTAGTAGGCAAAAACGGAGTGTCCATCTTGGCCACCATCCATCACGGGCTCTACCCCGCCGCTGGTCATTACCTGCTTGCTTACCTTGCTAAATACCTGGCGGAAGTAGCGGTAGCTCTCTTCTTCGGCAGGGGGGGCTGCCTGCCCACGGAACAGGTCGCCGCTAAAGCAGGCATCGGCTATCAGCAGGGTGTGCTTGCTGCGTATGCCATTCACATAGTCCTTCACCTCGCTGTTGCTTATATAGCTGCCACTGGTGCTCTCCACGGGCACCCAGTAGCCCTTGTTTATCTCCCGCTTCAGCTCGCCATGGCCGCTGTAGTAGATCAGCACATTGTCACTGGGGGTTACCCGCTTGCTCAGCCAGTCTAGCCTGGCCAGTATCTCGGTGCGGGTAGCTGCTTTGTCAAAGACGGTGAGTACCGTATCAAACTGATAATCGGACTGCAATAGCTCGGCCAGGGCCTTCGCATCGTTTACCGCGTTCTCCAGGCGGTTCCACCCGCCGGTATATTTGTCTATGCCAATGCACAGGGCGTAGTACTTGCCGCCAATCTCGGCCGAACCACCGCCCTCTATGTCACCATAGGTTACATAAAAAAGCTCGTCCGATCGGTTTCCTACACTGTCCTGGGCCTCTACCAGCACCGTGTTTAGCCCCTGCAGCAGCTGCAGGCGGCCCAGGTACTCGCCATTGCCCAGGGCCTGGGCGGGGCTGCCATTTACCAGCACGGTGCGCACACCATTTTTGTCTCCAGCCTTTATCTTCAGGGCAAAGGTCTCCAGGGGATGATCTATGGTCATGCCCCGGGTGATGGCGGGCTCCAGGGCCGTCAGCACGGGGGGCTCAGCATCATCCAGGTACTGCAGGAAGTAGGTGCGGTAGGTTTGGTTTCCGCTCGAGTCTTGGGCTGCCAGTACCAGCTTATTGTCGCCTAGCTCTAGCTGCAGGTTGAAGATGTACTGATCGCCATCCACTGCAGCGGGCAATGCCTCGTTCAGGGTAACCGCGCTGATGCCCTTGCTGTCCGTTACCTCAAATTTTACGGTTACGTACTGGGTATTGGTATATCCCTTCTGTTGCTCGGTCATGCGTGGCTCCAGCACACCCACTGCCGGCGGCACCACGTCTGAGGTGTAGGTCAGCATATATTGCTTGGTCAGCACATTTCCACGGTGGTCTACCGCCCTTAGGTTCAGGGTGTTTTCGCCCTCTGCCAGCCGGGTACTGTAGGCATAGGTGCCGTCTTGGGCGGGTGGTATCTGCTTGTCATTCACAAATACGGTATCTACCCCCGATCGATCTGTAAGAGAAAGCTTCAGGGTAAAGGCGCTATTGGTGTGCCGTATGGTCTTGGTCGGGTCTTCGGGCACTAGCACGCTGACTACAGGCGCATCCAGGTCGGGCAGGTTGTTATAGCCGAAGAGTTCGAAATCGTGGAGGTATTTACCCGCCGTACGGTACTCTATCATCTTTTGCTTGAACTCGTCGGGGGAGAGGTCGTAGAACACGAGCCACTTTTTTTCTTCATTCTTCTGCTTGCGGAATAGGGCCGCATACACGGGTTTATCGGCCAGGGGGTATACCTCTATGTTGTATAGCATGTAGTCCTGGTTTATTAGCTCGAGCACCTTGTTGTTCAGCGCCTCTTTCTCCAGGTCAAAGAAATACTTCCAACTATAGCTTTCGTCGTTTTTGGCAATCCGGGCCGAGAATCGCACACCCTTTGGTGTATTGTAGGCCGACATACTCTCCAGGTATTCCTTCTCTGCATCCACCGCGCTCAGCTTGTTCAGTAGCTCCAGGGCATCTACGTCCAGCATCCACTTGTACTTCTCACGCCCTTCCACATAAGCCACCATATACTCTAGCTTGTTGCGCTTTGGGTGGGTGTTTACCTCCAGGCCCACAATGCTCTCCTCGCTGCGCAGGCTGCCAAAGCGGGCCAACAGGCTGTCTCTATCCAGCTTGTCTGTCACTTGGGCAGGCTTGCCCTTGCCCTTCACCCATACGGCCGATATCTTCAGTTCATCACCATCCGGATAGCTTTCAAAGTCTTGAAGTGTATATCCCTCCTCCTGCATTTCGGTGCGGCGACGGTTGAAATCCGCCTCCGTCATATCATCCAGAAACTGCCAGTTTTTCTTCGCATCGTCCACAAAAACAGCGGCTATGCGGATATGCTTGCTATACAGGGGGGGCAGCGGCCAGGGCTGCCGGGCCGCCGCACTGTCTGGGTGCGCAGCCTGCGCAGTGCCACAAGTGCAAGCAAAAAGTAGAGCCAATAGCCAGTTCATACAATGGGGTGGGTAAGGTTAGGTAGTAGCGGGTTATCCGTGCAAAGGTACAAAGTTTAGGGGGGTGAACACTTGGCTCAGTTGAATGAAATTGCCTAGCACAGCTTGAAAATCCTCGGGTGGGGCACGGCGGGCAGCGCGCGGTTTTTTGTAGAAAAATGGGGGCTCCGGAGTAGGGTCCTTGCCCAGCAGGTGCGTGCAGGAGAAACGCGCAAATTGGATACCTTTGCAGCCAATAGGCGGGGCTTTGAAACCCCGGGCACTCGGCACACTGAACCAGCTGCCCGGACAGGGGTACCCAAGCTGCAGGTGGACGCAGCCAGCCCCCAGAGGCACGCACACCGGCTGTGGGCGGCCATAGTCCCGCCTGTCAGGTAGTTTAGTATCTTCAAATCTCCCCCACCTGCATGAAAGCGAACCGGATGCACTGTGTACTGAAGCTTGCGCTCGTGGCCTTGTGCTGTAGCATGCTGCCACTAAAAGCACAAACCGGAGGAAGCCTGAAAGCAGATAAATTTTTTGAAGGTTCGGTGTATTTTTCTATCCGGCTAACGGGGGATGCTGCCCCACTTATAGCAGAAATGAACGATCTGGACCGCATGACCTGGCACTTGAAGGACGCGGACTATATCATCCAGCTAAGCCCCAGCATCAAGAGCCAGCAGGAGCCAGGCCGGGCAGCCTTTGCCAGCACACGCCTGTACATAGCCGATAGCAACGAGATGTATAGCATGGACATGGCCAACCAGCGGGCGTTCCGCCGCGAGCCTGTGGCCGAGCGAGAGGCCCCCGGGCCCCCGGCCACAGCCCAGCCCGACAGCATGGTAATAGCCGGCACCCGGTGCTACGCCTACCAGGTGGTAAAACCGAACGAAAGGATTGTCTTTTATATATCGCCAAAATACCGGATGAATACCGCCCTTTTCAAGGGAAAGACGGAAGCAAAGATCGCATTCCTGACCGAGGGGCTAGATGGCTGCATCCCCCTGCGGATAGAGCGCCACACCCCGGAGTACACGTCTATTGCCACGGCTACCAAGGTGGTGCCCCGGAGGCTGCCCAAAGATGATTTTCGCATCCCGGCCCACTTCCGCATCGAAGAGTTTGACTACCGCAGATAATGACACAGGCTTCCATTCTTAGGCGTGCGTGGCTGCAGATAAGCCACCGGCTGCTAACTGGCAGAGATGCACTGACTGGCCTACCAAAAACCCCCCTGAAGACCCCCCGGCGATATGGCAGCCTGTATGGGGGCTGTAGCCTGCCAGACAGCCTAATGCTAGGCCCGGATAGCGTGGTGTATTCGTTCGGGGCAGGGTATGATATAAGCTTTGATGTAGACCTGGCGCTACGTCACCCGGTTACGGTGCATATATTCGACCCCGTTCAGGCATCGATACAGCATGTAGGCGCGCTGCGAAAAGCCGCTGCCGAAGGCAAAAACCGATGGCAAGACGGAGCGGACGGACCTTGCTATGAGTTAAGCAGCCGGCTGGCGCATGCCCTAAACATGCATCCCTACGGCATTTGGGATACCGACACGATCCTTTCGTTTTATCGGCCAGAAAATCCTGCACATGTGTCTCACTCAGCCCTGCCGGGAGTGGGACCTTGGCAAGAAAAAGATGCCATTCAGCTGCCCGTAAAAAGCCTGAGTAGCATTATGAGAGCACTGGGACACACACACATAGATCTGCTGAAAATGGATGTAGAAGGCGCCGAATACAAGGTGATTCCCCAGATGCTTGAGCTAGGAGTATACCCGCCGTATATGCGCCTGGAGGCCCATGGGAAAGACCTTAAAAAAGATGCGAGCCAAGTGAGGGCGCTCCTGAAGCCCCTACTACATGCGGGGTACAAAATCGTAGAAAGCGATTTACAAGCGAATTACACCCTTATCCGAGGCTGACCTGCTGGGTACAGATGCCCATTTCTCTGGGCAGGTTGCTGGCCAGCACCAGTGTGCGTGCACCCTGGTAGGCCTGTATGAGGGCCAGCATCTGGGCCGCGCGGGCCTCATCCAGGTTGCTAGTGGGCTCGTCTAGCAGCAGCAGCCGGCCGGCAGTAAAGAGTGCTGCACCTACAGCGGCACGCTGCTGCATGCCGCTGCTGAGGGCGGCCAGGGGCTTGTGCGCATGCTCCGTAAGGTCCAGGGCTGCCAGCACAGCATCTGCAGTAGGCAGTATGCAGGCCCGGAGGCGAAAGTGAAGCCGGAGCCACTCGCCTAGCCCCAGCTGGCGATAGCTGCCCATATAGGGCCCATACCAGCCAAGCTGTAGTGGCAGCTGCTCGGCAGGAAAGGGTTTTCCTACCTCGTCCGTGTAGGCTATGTGGCCCCGGGTGGGGGTTTCGAAACCCGCGAGTAGCTTTATCAGCGTTGACTTTCCGGATCCATTGGGGCCCGTAAGCACACAAGCCGCACCCGGGGCGATAGAAAAACCAAGCCCGCCAAACAATAGCTGGCTGCCATAGCGCTGTAGTAGCCCCTGTGCCGAGATTCCGAGCAACGTGGCAGGTGGCTTACATAAAGTTGTAGCCGCGCATAATGCCGCGCTCGCTATTGCGCACAAAGTCCAGGATCTCGTCGCGCTCGGTAGAGGCCGGAAACTTTTCCTCAATGATGTCCAGCGCCTGGCTGAAGTTGTGGCCAGAGAGGAAGAGGGTGCGGTAAACCTCCTGGATCTCCCGGATGCTTTCGTCGCTGTAGCCCCGGCGGCGTATGCCGCGGTGGTTCACCCCCACGTAGCTGATGGGGTCTCGGCCTGCCATTACGAATGGGGGCACGTCCTTGCGCACCATGGCACCGCCGGCTATCATGCTGTGCTTGCCTATGCGGCTAAACTGATGCACGGCCACCATGCCGCCTATCACAGCATACTCACCCACCACTACGTGGCCGGCAATGTTGGTGCCATTGGCCACAATGGCATGGTCGTGTATAATACAGTCGTGCGCCACGTGGCTGTAGGCCATGATCAGCACATGGCTGCCTATCTGTGTTTTGTGGCTGTAGGCTGTGCCACGGTGTATGGTGGCATATTCGCGCACGCTTACGTTATCGCCCAGCTCTACAGTGCTGTATTCGTTCTGAAACTTGAGATCCTGTGGCACCGAGGCAATGATAGCACCCGGATAAATCTGGCAATTTTTGCCAATGCGGGCACCGTTACAGACCATGGCATGGCTGGCTATCCAGCAGCCATCCCCGATCTCTACATCCTCCTGTATGGTTACAAAGGGTTCTATGGTTACATCCTGGCCAATGCGGGCACCAGGATGCACATGGGCAAGATTAGATACTTGTGTCATGCTTTATTTTTTTTGACCAAACTTGCTACCAGCTCTGCCTCACTTGCCAGCTGGCCATCTACATAGGCTTTGCCGGTCATCTTGCATATGCCTCTCTTTAGGGAGTCGAGTGTCAATTTGAATACGAGTTGATCTCCGGGCACCACGGGTTTTTTGAAGCGCACCTTGTCTATAGCCAGGAAATACACCCAATACTCCTCTGGCTGCCCGTCTATTATGTTTAGCAGCAGGATGCCGCCCACCTGGCCCATGGCTTCTACCTGTAGCACACCGGGCATAATAGGCCCGCCATCAAAGTGGCCCACGAAAAAGGGCTCGTTGATAGTTACGTTTTTTATGCCGGTTATGCTGTTTTCGGTAAACTCGGTAATCCTATCTACCAGCAGGAAGGGGTAGCGGTGGGGCAGGATGCGCTGGATGGCGTTGATATCGAAAACCACATTGCTAGCACTGCTGCCATTTTGATACTGCTTGATCCGCTTTTTCTTTTTAAGCTTTTCCTGTATCTGGCGGGCAAAGGCAATGTTGCTGGCGTGGCCGGGGCGCATGGCCACAATCTGGGCCCTCAGGGGGTTGCCCAGCAGGGTCAGGTCGCCCAGCAGGTCTAGCAGCTTGTGGCGGGCAGGCTCATTGTCATACCGCAGGCTTACGCCCCCAAGTATGCCGGGCTTTACCTCGCCGTTCAGCTCTACATCCATCATTTCTTTCAGGGTGTTGAGCTCCGCTGCCGGCACCGCCTTCTCCACAAACACCACGCTGTTCTTCAGGTTTCCGCCTCGGATAAGGCCCTCTTTCATCAGGTACTGTAGCTCGTGCAGGAAGCAGAAGGTGCGGTTGGAGGCAATCTCCTGCTCAAAGTCTGGCAGCCCCACCATGGTGGCGTGCTGGATTCCCAGCTGCTGGCTGTTATAGTCTACCATGACCGTGATGCGAAAGTCGTCAAACTTCAGTGCCGCCAGGTCTATCTTTTTGTTGTGGTCATAGTAGTGCACGGGCTCATCTATGACATAGAACTCCCGATCGGCCTGTTGCTCCTGGAAGCCAGCCTGCTTCAGGGCCTGCACAAAGGGCAGGCTACTGCCATCCATGGCCGGGGGTTCTGGGCCACTAAGCTCTACAATACAATTATCCACCTGCATGCCCGCCAGGGCGGCCAGCACATGCTCTACGGTAATGACCTTTGCCTCGCCCCGCTGGATGGTGGTGCTCCGCTGCAGGTCTACTACGTAGTCCAGGTTAGCGGGCACTTCGGGGTTACCCGGCAGGTCGGTGCGCCGAAAGGAGATGCCCGTGTTTTCTGCCGCTGGCAGAAAGCTGAGCGTACAGGGTATACCCGTGTGCAGGCCCACGCCATCCAGGCTTATGGCTTGCTTCAGGGTATGCTGTTTTTCGTACATCGTACTCATGAGCCGGCAAATCTAAGATTTTTTTGCTGCAAGCTGTGCTTCCAGCTCGTTTACGCGCTTCAGCAGGTCGGGTAGCTGCCGCAGGGCTGCTTCCATCTTCATCTGTTCGCGCAGCGGGTGTGCAGGTGCTCCCCGCCAGGCAGTACCGGGTGTATCAATATTTTTACTCAGGCCGCTCTTGGCACCCACCTGGGTACGATCGGCTATGTGGATGTGACCCACCATGCCTGTTTGGCCCCCTATCATGCAGTACTTGCCCACCTTGCTGCTACCGCTTACACCTGCCTGGGCGGCTATTACGGTGTGGGCACCTATGTCTGTGTTGTGCGCAATCTGGATCAGGTTATCCAGCTTCACGCCCTTTTGAATGCGGGTACTACCCAGCGTGGCACGGTCTACCACGGTGTTTGCACCTATCTCTACGTCGTCTTCTATCACCACATTGCCTATCTGGGGCACCTTTATGCTGGTGCCCTGCTCATTCTGCAAAAAGCCGAAACCGTCTGAGCCTACCACCACACCGCTGTGCAGGATGCAGTTGGCCCCTATCTCGCACGCATGGTACACCACCGTATTCGGGTACAGGATGGTGTTGGCCCCTATCTTCACCCCGTCGCCAATGTACACATTGGGGTATATTCTACAGTCATCCCCGATCTCGGCCCCACGGCCTATGTAGCAGTAGGCACCCAGATAGAGATTTCTGCCCAGCCGCGCAGTAGCATCCACGTAGTGCGGGTGCTCCATTTGCGGGGGGGCCAGCTGCTGCTCATACAGCGTGTGTAGCAGCTGGCTGAAGGCAAAGTAGGGGTTGGATACGCGGATCAGGGTTACAGCCAGGGGCTGCTCGGGCCGGAAATCTGCCGGCACCAGCACGGCACTGGCCTGCGTGGTGTACAGGTAGGGGAAGTACTTCTCGGCATGAAGAAAACTGAGCAGGCCGGGGGCGCCCTCTTCAATCTTGCAGAGGCCCCGGATGGCTACATCCGGTCCCTCTGCGGTGCCACCCAGCTGGGTGGCAATCTCCTGGGTAGTCAATTTCACCCCCGCAAGTTAGCAAAAAGGCCTACACCTGATCCTCGGCCTGTACCACCAGGTGAATGTTATTCCGATCTCGCTGTACAAAACGAGCATCTATGGGCGATTGTATTTTACGCACATCTACATTCAGAATTGTCTTGAGTATCAGGTCTTTCTCTATTTCTACCAGAAACTGCTCACTTAAATTTGACACCAATTGCTGCACCGTATCGGTGCGATGATCCACACAGAGGGTAAGGCTAATAGCGGTGCTTTGCACCAGGTTAATCTGGATAGGAAAATTTCGTGTTTCGTGAAAAATTCGACTCATCATCCGCTCATTCATGAATGAAAAATCGCGCGGACGCAGGTGGAGCAGAAGCTGGTTCTTTTTAAGGATGGTGGTAGGCTTACGGTCTACCTCCTGGGGTTTGAAGGTAGAGATGACGGTACCCGCCGCCTGGGGGTCCAGGAAGCAGCGTACATACAGCGGTATGCCCTTGTTATGGAGTGGCTTGATGGTATTGGGGTGTATAACCGAGGCACCATAGAAGGTCATCTCCACGGCCTGTTCATAGCTTAGCTTGCGCAGTATTTCGGCATCGGGTAGGGTTTTTGGGTCGCCGGTCATTACTCCGGGCACATCCTTCCAGATCACTACAGCCTGCGCATCCAGGCAGCTGCCGTATATGGAGGCTGTATAGTCCGACCCCTCGCGGCCCAGGGTAGTAGTGTGCCCGTCGGAGCTACTGCCAATGAAGCCCTGCGTAACCACTACTGCGTGATGCCGCACCCAGGGCCGCACCTGCCGGTCTATCTGGGCCTGCGTGGGGCCCCACAGCACGCGGGCAGAGCGGTATGTATCATCCGTAACGATGATACTGCGGCTATCTACCCAGTGGGTGGGGATGCCCTGCTGCTGTAGGTAGCGGTGCAGGATGGTGCTACTGATCAGTTCTCCATAGGCCATAATCCGATCGTACACCCGGTCGGGAAAGTCGCGCAGCAGCAAGATGCCCTCCACAATCTCGGCCAGCTCCTCCAGGTACACACGTATAGCAGCCTGCACCTCGGCCTGCTGCGTTGGCAGCAGCTCGTCTATCATCTGGTGGTGAAACTGGCGGATGTGGTCCAATTGAGCCTGGGCCTGCGCGCGCTGCCGCTGGGTGGCCAGGTTGGCCAGCAGCTCCAGGGCATTGGTTATCTTATCCATGGCCGAAACAACCACCAGGGTGGGCTGATTGTCATGCTGCCGGATAATTTCCGCCACATTGCGCACGCCTGCGGCATCCTTTACCGAGGCCCCGCCAAACTTGAATACCTGCATCTCTTTTTATAATCAGGCCGCAAATCTCTAAAATTTACACCACATTTTTTATTTCGTGCATTAGTATTTTTTTGCGTCTTTCCTTTGCTACAATGGGCACTGTTTCGGCTGAAAACGAATGATTGTTTTGATCAATAAAAAGAGCGACCCTGCTTTGTATCTTTGCGCGTGGCACAGGCACTAAGCGTAAGCCAGCTGACGCGGCGGATAAAGAACACCCTGGAGGGCGATCCTGGCTTTCAGCGGCTACAGGTGGAGGGCGAGATCGGCAACCTGACCGTACACCGCTCGGGGCACGCCTATTTTAGCCTGAAGGATGAAGAAGCCAGCATCAGCTGTGTCATGTTCCGCTCGGCTACGCCGGGTGGTTTCACCTTCGAGGAAGGGGCGCAGGTAGTAGCCAGTGGGGCACTTACCCTTTATCCGCCACGGGGGGTATACCAGCTACAGGTGCGGCGGATGCAGGGGGTGGGCCAGGGCAATCTGTTTCAGCAGTTTGTGGCACTGAAGGAAAAGCTGCAGCTGGCCGGGTTATTCGATACGGAGCACAAACGAGGGCTACCCTACCTGCCACGGCATATTGCTGTTATCACCAGCCCCACAGGGGCCGTTATTCGCGACATCCTGCACACCCTGGGCCGTCGCTACCCGCATGTGCAGCTTACACTCATCCCGGCACAGGTGCAGGGCACAGCTGCCCTGCCCAGCCTGCTGGCCGCCTTTGATGCGCTGGACAGCCTGGCCGGGCCGGAGCTGGTTATCCTGGCACGGGGCGGCGGCAGTATGGAAGACCTGTGGTGCTTTAATGAGGAGGCCCTGGCACACGCCATTTATCAGAGCCCTATACCGGTGATATCGGCAGTGGGGCACGAAACAGATTTCACCATAGCCGACTTTGTGGCCGATGTGCGGGCTCCTACGCCCACTGCCGCCGCAGAGATATGTGTGCCCGAAGCACAGCTACTGTACCAGCGGCTGGACGAACTGGACCAGGCCCTGCAGTACAGCATGCAGGAAAAACTGGACGATGCCCGCGCCATGCTACAGCAGCAGCGGCAGCAGCTGGGCTGGGCCCTGCGTAGCCCCCTGCAGCTGGCTATAGGCCAGCTGCAGGCACACACACACCGGCTAGACACAGCCATGAACCTGCGCCTGCAACGCGAAAAAACACAACTGCAAGCCCAGGCCTGGCAGCTGGCAGCATACGACCTGGCGGGTACCCTGGCACGGGGCTTCAGCCTGACGCTCAAAAACGGAAAGCGGGTAACACACGCCCACGAGGTGCAGCCCGGAGACCGGCTGCAGACACTGCTGGCAGATGGCAGCCTGGAGAGTACCGCGATCTAAGCCACCGGCGGACAAGCGATGCCGCTGTTAGCACATCGGCTTTGCGCGTATCTTGCAGGATGCGTATTCATACCGACTATCTGGTGATCGGCAGCGGTGTAGCCGGCCTAAGCTTTGCGCTAAAGGCTGCCGAAACAGGCAAACAGGTGCTGATTATTACCAAAAAACAAAAACAACAGAGCAACACCTGGTGGGCACAGGGCGGAATAGCCGGCGTATTCGGCAGCGAGGATAGCCTGGAGCAGCATGTGCAAGACACCCTGATAGCCGGAGACGGCCTGTGTGATGAGGCCGTAGTACGCATGGTGGTAACCGAGGGGCCGAGGCGCATACAGGAGCTGATGGACTGGGGAGCCGAGTTTGACCGGAACCAGGACGGCAGCCTGATGCTGGGCCGCGAGGGGGGGCACAGCGCCCACCGCATCCTGCACCACCAGGATGCCACGGGGGCAGAGATAGCCCGAGCCCTGCTAAGAGCCGTGGAGCAGCACCCAAACATCCGGCTTACGGAACAGTATTTTGCCCTGGACCTCCTCACGCAGCACCACCTGGGGCTGTACATCAACCGGGGGTACCCACACATCCAGTGCTATGGCGTGTATGCCCTGGATGTGGCGCAAAACCAGGTGGTAACCATCCTGAGCCGCATAACGGTGCTGGCCAGCGGCGGGGCCGGCAATGTGTATGCCGCCACCACCAACCCCGAGGTGGCCACCGGAGATGGCGTAGCCATGGCCCTGCGGGCCAAGGCCCGCATCTGCAATATGGAGTTCTACCAATTCCACCCCACTGCCCTGTACGACCCCGGGGTGCGCCCGGCATTTCTGCTCACCGAGGCGCTGCGGGGCAAGGGGGCCTACCTGCGGGGCGGACACAGTCGGCAGCGCTTTATGCACAAATATGACCCCCGGCTGGAGCTGGCTCCCAGAGACATAGTAGCCCGCAGCATAGACAGTGAGATGAAGCACAGCGGCCTGAGCTACGTGTACCTGGATGCCACCCACCTGCCTGCCGATGAGCTGAAGGCAGAGTTCCCCACCATCTACGAAACCTGCCTGGGCAAGGGCCTGGACCTAACGCGCGAGCTGATACCCGTACGGCCTGCCGCCCACTACCAGTGCGGGGGAATAGATGTAAACACGCATGGGCAGAGCAGCATAGGGCGGCTGTATGCCATAGGCGAGTGTAGCCACACCGGCCTGCACGGGGCCAACCGCCTGGCCAGCAATAGCCTGCTAGAGGCCGTGGTGTATGCCCACCGAGCAGCGCTGCATGCACAGGGGCTGGTAGACGCCTACCTGCATGAAGAGCAGGTGCCCGACTGGAATGCCCAGAATATGCGCAATACCGATGAGTGGGTGCTGGTGAGCCACAACCTGGCCGAGGTGCAGAACATTATGAGCGACTATGTAGGCATTGTGCGCAGCCAGCTGCGGCTAGAGCGGGCCGAGCGACGCATACACCTGATATACCAGGAAACCGAGGCCTTCTATCAGCGTACGGTGCTGAGCCCGGAGCTGTGCGAGCTGCGAAACCTGATAGCCATTGCCTACCTGATCATCAAGAGTGCCAAGGTGCGGCACGAGTCTCGCGGCCTGCACTATACGCTGGACTACCCCAGCAAGCGGAGCATAGCCTTCAATACGTTGCTGTAACCACCACCAGGAGCAGCGGAGCATCTCCCTCTCCACGCCACAGCCCCTCCAGCTATTCGGCAGCAACCAGCGACTCCAGGTAGGCGTTCACCTCCCGGCCTGCTGCAAAGTGGGCCAGCACAAGCTGATCGAAATCTGGGGCCAGCATAGGGCTTGTATCCTTCAGCTCGGCCATGTAGTACCAGTACTTGTGGTACAGCAGGGGCTGCCGATCGGCCAGCTCTTTGTACGCACGGGGCAGCACCTTGCTCTTCTCGCCCAGCAGCTGGCCACCGTAGTATTTTTTGAATGCCGGCTGTGCCAGCAGGGCATCTATCGCGCCAGGCTCGGCAGCCATATTGCTGCGGGCACGGCCCAGCAGGGCCTTATCCATGCCATACAGCCCGCCGCCTATCCATAGATAATCGGGGCCCAGCTGGATGTAGTAGCCGGGTATGTCATACTGGCGGCGGCCCCCCAGCCCGATAACGGCGGAGCGGTTGGTCTTGTAGGGTGTTTTGTCCGCACTAAAGCGGATGTCGCGGTTGATGCGGAAGATCGCATCCCTGGGCTGGATCTGTATGCGGGGATCGATTGCCTGAGTGCCCGCTATCAGCCGCGCCACAAAAAGCTCGAACGGTTTTTTCACATGCTGTTCGTAGCGCTGCCGGTTGGCATCAAACCATTCCTTGTGGTTGTTTGCGCTCAGCTCAAGAAAGAAATCGAGGTAGGCCTGTGTAAAAAAAGACATAGCGTGAAAGATAAAAAAAGCGACCCCCGTTCATGAGGTCGCTTGGTTTCTAATTAGCTAGAAAGGGCTATTTCTGGGCTTTTGCCTCGGCACCTTCGGCCTCGGCAGCCACGGCGGGCATGGCATACAGGCCTACCTGGTTGCCCTCGCTGTCCATAAAGACGGCAATACTACCCATGTTTTCGGGCAGATCCGTTTTGGGCAGCAGTACCTTGGCACCGGCCTTTTCGGCACGGGCCAGCATGGGGGCCAGGTCATTGCCACAGTTCAGGTATACCAGCGGGCCAGCCATACCGGGTTTCGCCTTGGCATCCTTTACCAGGGCGCCGCTAAAAGTCTTTTTTGCCTGTGGGAAGTACACCAGGGGCTGGGTGCAATTCTTCTCTTGCACCAGTGAATCTACCGCCCACAGTTGGGTGTAAAAGGTCTTGGCACGGGCCAGGTCTGCGGTGGCCAGTTCAAACCAGCCCATATCATACGGCCCCGCATTGGTAAGCTCGGGTGCATGCAGTCCTATCACGTTACCCTCGGTATCCTGTATAATGGCAAAGTGGCCAAGCTCGGGTGTAATATCGGTTTTGGGAACCAATATTTTACCCCCTGCTTTCTCTACTCGGTCCAGAATGGGCTGCACATCCTTGCCGCCCTTCAGGTAAATCAGGGTACCCCCTGCACCCGGTTTCATCTTGGGGTGGACGGAAATGTGGCCAGACAGGCCGTGCTGCTCGCGGGCCGGGAAGAAGGCCATCTCCGACTCGCCCGCTCCCTGCTTCTGCTTCTCCACTTTCAGCTCTACACCCAGGATGGTGTTGTAGAATTTTACGGCACGCTGCAGGTTGGTTGCTGGTATTTCAAACCAGGCCATATCAGGCATCGGCGGGGCGGGTTTCTCTTCGGGGGCTTTTTCTGCCTGTTCTTTCGGTTTTTCGCCTGCACAGGCCACGGCTGCTACAGCCAGCAGTGCAAATAGGAGGTAATTGAGTTTTTTCATGTTATGTAAGCGTAGAGGTAATTAGCTGCAAAGGTACACAAAAAAGCATCCGGGGAGAGAGTGCGCCCCTGCCCCGGATGGGGTGGAAACCGGGCTGCGGTACAGGCGTGTACGCTAGCTCAGGTCATGCAGGCCCACCACATTGCCTTCAGTGTCCTTCATCAGGGCAATGTGCCCCAGGTGCTCGCCCAGCGAGGTCTTGGGCATTAGCACCATGCCCCCCTGCTGCGGTACGGCAGAGAGAACCTGATCCAGCCTGCCGGTAACGTCCAGATACACCACGGTGCCCGTAGTGGCCGGCTTGTGCATATCGCTCTTTACCAGCGCGCCGCCCACACCGCCTTCCTGCTGCTGGTAGGGTAGCATGGCCATTTTCATGTTGCTTTTTTCTCCGGCCATGGTGGTGGCCTCCAGCTTCGCGTTTAGCAGGGTTCCATAGTAGCTCATGGCTCTATCCAGGTCGGCTGCCGGAATTTCAAACCAGGTTAGGGTGTTTTTCATCATTATTTTGATTTATAGAAGATAATAGAAGAATCTGTTTTATCCGTACTTTGGTCATTGGTCGGATAAAGCACGAAGGTAAGGGGGCCGTAAGAAGCGTGCCACAAAAAAGCACCCAAGCCGGAAAACATGATGCCAAACTGGAATATAGACTGGCTGAAACCCCAAAGGCACATTAGCTGGATCCGTTGGTTGAGCCTGCTGATCTTTGCCCTGCTGGTGCCCAGCCTGAGTGGTTTTATCGCCTACGGCATTTTTTCCGCTCAGGGGTACGTGCTCCTGTATGGGTGGTGTTTTCTGTACGCGGCCTTTGTGTGGGAACTGAACCTGCGCCTATTGCGCTGGCTGCTGGCGCACGAACCCCGGAGCGAGCAGCGCACCTGGCGTATGGTGCGCTGGCTGCTAGCGCACAGCGTGCTGACCGCCGCCCTCAGCGTTGGCGGCGTTGCGCTTACCTGCTGGCTATTCACCATCCCCTACGTGTGGGACATTCAACAGCGAAACCTGCTGTTCCTAATCCCCAGTGTGCTGGTGGTGGGGCATTACTACGAAACAGCTTTTCACCTAAGCAAAACCCAGGAGCTGGCCCTGAAACAGGCCCAGCTAGCCCAGGCCAGCAGCGAGGCCCGGCTTCAGGCTCTGATGCAGCAGGTAGACCCTCATTTTCTGTTCAATAGCCTGAATGTGCTGCTACAGCTGATGGAGGAAGATGTAGCACGAGCCGAAGACTTTGTGCAGCACCTGAGCCAGCTGTATCGCTACGTGCTGGAGCATGGCAAGCAGCCCCTGGTGCTGCTGGAGGAGGAGCTGGGCATCCTGGCACACTACGAGGCCCTGATGCAGCTACGCTTTGGCCATAGCTTTCGGCTGGAGTATACCCTGCAGCTCAACCCAAACGGGTATCTGATTCCGCCAACCAGCCTGCTTACCCTGGCCGAAAATGCGCTCAAGCACAACCGGCTGTCTAGCGAATCGGCCCTATGTGTGCAGGTGCGCGAAAGCCACAGCGGGCAGCAGCGATGGCTGGAGGTAGAGAATGAGATCCGGACCAAAAATCAGCCCGACTATTCTACGCGCCTGGGGCTGGAAAACCTGCGGGGGCGCTACCTGCTGGCCACTCGGCAGCTGATAGAGGTGCGGGCCAGTGCCACACACTTTCTGGTTCGGCTCCCACTGGTTGAGGTATACCGATGATGAAAGTACTGATTGTAGAAGATGAACCCAGGGCCCGCGAGCGGCTGGCCCGGCTGCTACGCAAGCAGCCCAATGTGGAGGTACTGGGCTGCCTGGACAGCATAGCTGCGGCACACACCTGGTTCGAACTGAATGCGGCCCCCGACCTGGTGTTTCTGGATATAGAGCTGGGAGATGGCTCCAGCTTCGAGCTGCTCGAGAGCCTGAAACCTGATTTCCCCATCATCTTTACCACCGCCCATGCCGGCCATGCCCTGGAGGCCTATGCCTACAACAGCGCGGCCTATCTGCTGAAGCCCTATACCGAGGCACAGCTACAGCAGGCACTGGCCAAGGTGCGCAAAACCGAGCAGCACTACACAGGTGCACGAATGGACAGCCTGCTACAGAGGCTGGAAAAGCAGGCTGCCTATAAGAAACGGGTGGTGGTGCGCAAGGGGCGAGATTTTGTAGCCCTGGAGACCCCACAGATTGCCTACCTGTTTACGGAGCAGAAGATCGTATTCGTCCGAGACACGGCCGGGAACAACTACATCTGCGAAAGGACGCTGAGTGAACTGCAGGCCGAGTTGGACCCCGATCAGTTCTACCGCGCCAACCGGCAGTTTCTGATCAACTTCTCGGCTATCGGCCGCATCTGTAGCCTGGAAAAGGGCAAGCTGAACCTGGAACTGCTACCGAAACCCAACGGGCAGGTGGTGGTGAGCCAGGAAAATGCCGCCGAATTCAAACAATGGCTGGAGCGATAAGTGAGCCAGTAGGGTGCGGCATACGCTACCCTGTGCCACCATCTATGCAGAAATTTCTAGCTTCGTAGATGATCCAGGTAGAATCGGTAACCAAGGCCTACCGCGAAAAGCGCGCCGTAGATGGTATCAGCCTAAGCGCACAGGCCGGGCAGATACTAGGCCTGCTGGGCCCTAACGGGGCCGGCAAAACCACGCTGATCCGCATGCTTACGCGCATCCTGTACCCCGACTCGGGGCGCATATGGATACAGGGCGAACCGCTGGCCGAGCACCATCAGCAGCGCATGGGCTACCTGCCCGAGGAGCGGGGCCTATACCGCAAGATGCGGGTGGACGAGCACCTGCACTACCTGCTACAGCTGAAAGGGCTAGACCGTGATGAGGCCCGAAGCCGCACCCGGCAGTGGCTGGAGCGATTTGAACTAGCAGACCGTGCCCACAGCCCAGTGCAGAGCCTGAGCAAGGGCATGCAGCAGAAGGTGCAATTCATAGCCACCGTGGCACACGAGCCCGAAATCCTGATCCTGGATGAACCCTTTAGCGGGCTAGACCCCATCAACAGCCAGGTGCTGCAAGAGGTGATAGAAGAATGCCGGAGTACAGGCCGAACACTCATCCTGAGTACGCACCGCATGGAGCAGGCCGAGCAGCTGTGCGACCGGCTGGCCCTTATCCACCAGGGAAAGGTGCTGTACGAGGGTAGCCTGCGGGAGCTACAGCGGCAGCACCGGCAAGACCGATACCGCTTCGGGCTGGAAGAGGAGCTGACACCCGAACTGCTGGCGGAACTGCCCGGCAGCTGGATCCTGCTGAATGAGCATACCCTGGAGGTGCAGGGCGACCGAATGGCGCTGATAGCCTGGCTGAACCAGCGCTATACACTACTGTCTTACCAGCAGCTGGTGCCCAGCCTGCATAGTCTTTTCATCCAAACTGTACAGCAGCATGCGTAAACTATGGCTGATTATTGGGCGCGAATACCGCACGCGGGTATTCACACGCGTATTTTTGTTTAGCACCCTGGGTATGCCCGTGCTGCTGGCAGGGCTTGTTTTCCTGCCCATACTGGTTACCGAAAAAAGCGATGATGGTGCCTACACCGTATTCGTACGGCAGGAGCTGCCCCTGGCCCACTTGCTGGCCGAGCACGGGCATGAACGCTTTACGTTCATCTCCGTACCAGATGATCAGCGGGCCCTGGCCCGGCGCATTCGGGCCTTGCCGAACAGCATAGGCATCTATGCCATGGGCGCGCCCAACCTGAAGCACCCCCATGTGGCCTACTACACGCACGGCCAACCAGGGGCTGCCACCCTGGGCGAGCTGAAGCAGACCCTGAACGAACTGTACAAGGAGGAAAAACTGGTGGCTGCCGGGGTGCCACGCAGCCAGCTGGCACAGACCGAGCTGGACCTGAGCTTTGGCGGCACCCGCCTATCCGAGGCGGGCGAAGAGGCCGGAAACCAGGGTCTGGGCTATGCCGTGGGCTACGCCATGGCCCTACTCAACTATATCCTGCTCATCATCTATGGCCTTATGGTCATGCGGGGGGTGATGGAGGAGAAGATAAACCGGATTGTGGAAGTGGTGATCAGCTCGGTGCGGCCCTTCCAGCTGATGCTGGGCAAGCTGCTAGGCATAGGCGCGGTAGGGCTTACGCAGTTTGCCATCTGGGGTGTGCTGCTAGCCTGCCTGCTGATAATTGGCGGGGGCATGCTGGCAGTGGGGGGCGGCATGCCGGGCACACCCGAGCTGGCCACACAGCTGGCAGCGGCACCAGATGGCAGGGAGGCACAGGTAGTGCGGCAGATGCTAGCGCTTATAGATGCAAAACTGCTGCTGCTCTTCGGCTTCTTTTTCCTGACCGGCTTCCTGCTGTACGGCAGCCTGTTTGCCGCCCTGGGCAGCGCTGCTGATCAGGAGAGCGATAGCCAGAACCTCAGCGGCTTTGTGATGCTGCCCATCATGCTCCCACTACTGTTCCTGGGGGCTATCATAAACGACCCTCATGGCACACTGGCAGTCAGCATGAGCCTGATTCCGCTCTTTGCGCCTGTGGCCATGATGGCGCGCTATGCCGGTGCAGACGTACCTGCCTGGCAGCTACTGCTCAGCATGGGGCTGATGCTAGCCAGTGTATGGGGGTCCGTCTGGCTATCGGCCCGCGTTTACCGCGTGGGGATGCTGATGTATGGCAAGAAACCCAGCCTGCGCGAAATCCTCCGGTGGGCACGCGGCTAGGCACGCTTCAGGGTAAGGACGGTTATCTCGGGCAGGATGCCCACACGGCCCTGGTAGCCAATGAAGCCAAAGCCCCGGTTTACATACAGCTGCTGGGCATCCGCCTGGTACAGGCCCGCCCACTGCCTGTATAGCCACTGCACAGGGCTGAAGCGGAACCAGGGGTTCTCGGTACCGAACTGCATACCGTGTGTGTGCCCACTGAGGGTGAGGGCTATGTGTGGAAAGGCGGGCCGCACCTCGGCATCCCAGTGGCTGGGGTCGTGGCTCATCAGCAGGTGGCAGGGCAGGTCCTCGCTGCCCTGCATGGCCTGGGCCAGGCGCCCATGGCTAGGGAAGCGGGTGCTGGCGCTCCAGTTTTCCACCCCCACCAGGGCTATTTCATCTTCGCCCCGCTTCAGGCGCACATGCTCATTCAGCAGCAGGCGCCAGCCCATGCTGGCATGCAGGTCTTTCAGGGCCTGCAGGTTTTCGGCCTTAGCCTGGGCACTGGGCCACTCGCTGTAGTCGCCATAGTCGTGGTTGCCCAGTATGCTGTATACACCCAAGGGTGCCCGCAGGCGGGCAAAGCTATCTTTCCAGGGGCCCATCTCCACGGCTCGGTCATTCACCAGGTCGCCCGTAAACAGGATGAGGTCGGGCTGCTCGGCCAGCACACGGTCTATGCCGGCATTCACGGCCTGGTGGTTGCCCAGGCTGCCGGCGTGGATGTCGCTCAGCTGCACCACCCGCAGCCCGTCAAAGGCAAGGGGCAGCCCGGGCAGGCGCAGGGTATGGCGGCGGGTTTGGTAGGCATAGGCGTTCCGGTAGCCCAGCAGCATTACCCCATACAGGGTGCCGGCCAGGCCCAGGCCCAGCCAGCTGAGAAAGGTGGAACGAGAGATGGGCACGCCGGGTGCCGGGGCAGCAGCCACGGCCTGGTAGCCCCACAGCATCAGCCGGCGGGTATCGTCCAGCAGCAGGGGCAGGGTGCCTATCAGCTTGGCAAGGTAGATGCCGATGATGGAAGAAAAAGCATACACAGCCAGGCTGCCCCCACGCAGGGCACTGGGGCCGGGGCCACTGCTGAGCGCGATGCCCACAAACCACAGCAGCACCAGGGTACTAAATAGCCAGTAGCCATACTGGACCACCGTGCGGGTACGACCGGCAGCAGGCAGCAGGGCACGCACCGATTGGTAGAAGTACAGGTCGATCAGCACAAAAAGAAAGACCAGAATGAAAACAGAGGTAAGCGAGCGCACTTTCTTATTCTTGTTAGTAGCCAGCGGAAACAAGGATGTGCCTGCTCAAAACCAGAAACGTATAGAAAAGTTCATCGGCAAGCACAGATGCGCACAGCACAGGAGTCGGGCAAGACACGCCCGAAAATGCAACGGAAACCTCTGTAGCTCCGTACAGCAGGCAGCCAGCTATTCGGCCCCGAAAAACTCCTTCATCTTGGCGAAGAAGCCTTTTTCTTGCTTGCCCGGGTTGGGTACAAAGTTTTCGCTCTGCCGTAGCTTGTCCAGCAGCTTCCTTTCTTCCGAGCTCAGGCTGCGGGGGGTCCATACATTGATGTGGACCAGCTGGTCGCCCGCCCCATAGCCATTGATGTTGGGTATGCCCTTACCCTTCAGGCGTTTGATCTCACCACTCTGGGTGCCAGCCTCTACGCGGAACCGGGCCTTGCCATCCAGGGTGGGCACCTCTACGCTGGTACCCAGGGCGGCATCGGCAAAGTTGAGGTAGAGGTCGTAGATCACGTTTTCGCCATCGCGTACCAGCGTTTCGTGCGGGATCTCCTCAAACTGGACGAGCAAGTCTCCTGCCTCTCCGCCGCGCTTGCCCACATTACCCTGGCCCCGCATGCTCAGCTGCATGCCATCGCTCACCCCAGCGGGTATCTTTACAGTTAGGCTGTCTTCGCGCTCTATGCGGCCCTCGCCCGCACAGTTCATGCAGGCTTTGGTAATGATCTTGCCCTCGCCGCCACAGGCGGGGCAGGCCGATACAACAATCTGGCTGAAGAAGCCTCCGCCTACCTGCTGGCGTACCTCGCCCACACCACTACAGGTACTGCAGGTCTGGAAGCTGCCATTGTCATAGGCACCGGTGCCCGTGCAGGTGGGGCAGCCCACATGCCGCCGGATCTTGATCTTTTTCTCCACGCCCTTGGCTATCTCCTCCAGGCTAAGGCGTAGCTTTATGCGCAGGTCGCTGCCCCGCTGGCCCTGTCTGCGGCGGCCGCGGCCACTGCGGTTGCCGCCGAAGAAGCCCTCGAAGCCCGTACCTTCGAATATGTCGGAGAATCGGTTGAAAATGTCGGAAAAGTCCGCGGCACCGCCTGCGGAGCCCTGTTCATTTACGCCGGCATGGCCATACTGGTCGTATCGGGCTTTCTTGTTGGCATCGCTCAGCACCTCGTAGGCCTGGCTCGCTTCCTTAAATTTTTCTTCCGCCTCCTTATTCCCGGGGTTTTTGTCCGGGTGGTACTGGATAGCCAGCCTGCGGTAGGCACGCTTTATCTCATCGCCCTGGGCTGTGCGGGCCACCCCCAGCACTTCGTAGTAATCTCTTCGGGTCATGTCTTTTCCTTAAACTGATCTGCAGGGAGCCTGCTGGTGGGCGCTTACTACTCTCCGGTTATCACCTTGGCGTAGCGGATCACCCGCTCCTGGTATCGGTAGCCTTTTTCTATTACCTCTATCACCTTTCCCTTTTTCTCTGCCTCTTGGGCGGGCAGGCTGGCAATGGCCTCGTGTAGCTCTGTGTCAAACACTTGGCCCATGGCATCTATGGTCTGCACGCCTTGTTTTTCCAGGGTGCTGTTCAGGTTTTTGTGCACCAGTTTCAGGCTTTTTATCAGGGCCTCGGGCTCGCTGGTTTCGGCCACGGCCAGGGTACGGTCCAGGTCGTCCAGCAGGGGGAGCAGGGCCTTCAGCAGCTGGGTGTTTCCATACTTCAGCAGGTCCTCCTTCTCACGGTTGGTGCGGCGCCGGAAGTTGTCAAACTCGGCAGCCAGGCGTACATAGCGGTCTTGCCAGTCGGTGGCTTCTTCGCCCCGGCCGTGCCCGGCTTCGGGCTCGGGCTTCTCATTTGGCTCTTGCTCGGCCTGCTTTTCCAGTTCTTTCTCGCTCATCGGGATGTCGTTAATTCAGATAAAGGACGTTCATCGACTCTTGTTCCCCATCAAACACCTTGCCGAAGCCAGCTGCGCAATCCGACATCCGGGGTCCCTGGGGGTATCTAGTAATTGTATTTCTCCTTGAAATAGGCCCATTCCAGATAGGTGTGGGCATTTTCGCCAAAGTAGACGAGGAGTTTTTTCATCATCCCCGGGTCCAGATAACCGCGTACGGGCGACAGGATTTCCTGCTTTTCTGACAAAATGACTGTAGTGGGATACTCCATTTTGCCCTCCAGCAGCTGGTAGGCCAGGCCATGGCAGTTCTCGGTTTGCATCCAGCCGTAGCGCTTGCCCTGAAAACTAGCGGTCTCCTTGCTCCAGGCATTCAGCTTGACAGGTACGAAATGCTGCTCCAGGTAGCGGATGATCTTGGGATCTTGAAAAGACTGCTTTTCCATAATCTTGCACCAGGCGCACCAATCGGTATACACATAAATCCATACCTTTTTGCCCTCCCGCTTGGCCTTTGCCACGGCGGTATCCAGGTCATACCAGCCTATGGCCTCATTCCCCGCAGGGGCAAAGGCCGCACACAGGGCAAGGAGTAGAAAAGCTATCAGCCCTCTCTTCATAACGCAAAGGTACGCAATGGCTGGCTGAAAGGCCAGCGCGTAGGGGCTCGACCCCGCCAGCAGCGAGTTGAACCTTTCGGGCCAGCCACTTGTAGGGGAATAATCAACTCCATTTGCTGCCTATGCAACCACCCAAGCACAAAATGGCTGTGCTGATCTGGCTAGCCATTTATCCCATGATTACCCTACTGCTGGCGGTGCTGGGGCCGGCACTGGCCGGGCTGCCACTGCCGCTGCGCTCGCTAGTACTCTCGCTTATCCTGGTGCCCTATATGGTGTTTGTGGGTATTCCTACGGTAACACGCGTATTCCGCAAGTGGCTGTGGCGACAGGGCTAGCCGTGCGTGCCGCTTCGTGCTAGCTTTGCGGGCATGAAACCATGGATACTCGCCATCGCTGCGGCCCTGGGCCTCAGTGGGGTGGCACTCGGGGCCTTTGGGGCCCATGGGCTAAAGGGGGTGCTGAACCAGGCCCAGCTGGCTACTTTTGATACGGCCGTGCGCTACCAGCTGTACCACGCCCTGGTGCTGGTGGGTGTTTCGCTTATACCCACAGGCATGGCCCAGCGCAGCTGGGCAGCCCGGCTGCTGGTGGCCGGTGTGCTGCTGTTTAGCGGCAGCCTGTATCTCTACCTGGCTGGTGGCCCACGGTGGCTGGTGTATGTAACACCTGCAGGCGGCCTGTGCCTGATGCTGGGCTGGCTGCTGCTGCTGCTCACCGCCCTGCGGCTGCACCGGCGGCCACAGGCCTAGGCCGGATGGCGGTATACTTGAGTGGGAAGTAGAGGTTCATGGCCTGGGTGGGCATACCCTGCACCCAGGGCTGTGCCAGCCGGAAGGTCTTATAGTAGTAGAGCGGGATGAGGGGCACATCCTGCAGCATCTGTTCCTCCATCTGCCTATAGTAGCGCATGCGCAGGCTATCGGGCGCCCGCAGGGCCGCCTCATAGGCTGCATCTGCAGCGGGGCTGCGGTAGCGGGTGGTGGCACTGCCCTGCGGTGGGTGATTGGGGCTGTAGAGGAGGGAGAGAAAGTTCTCGGGATCGGCATAATCTGCCACCCAGCTGGCACGCCACAGCAGGGCCTCGCCCTTACGGATGCGCTCGCGCAGGGTGCTGCCCTCCTCCAGCGCCAGCTGCAGCCGGATGCCCAGGGCAGCCAGGTTTTTCTGCAGATACTGGGCCACATGGGCATAGCCAGGGTTGGTGTACAGCTGCAGCACGGGCAGGCCCGTGCCACCGGGGTAGCCCGCTGCAGCCAGCAGGGCCTGCGCACGGGCAGGGTCGTAGCCCGATGCCTGTGCGGGCGGACCTGCGTAGCCCGGCATGCCCGGGGGCACCAGGCCCTGCGCGGCCGGCAGGGCTGTGCCGTGCAGCAGGTAGCGGCATAGGCCCGCACGATCTATACCCAGGCTGAGGGCCTGCCGCACCCGCACATCCTGCAGGGGGTGGCGGCTGGTGGGGTCCAGGCGGATGCCCAGGTACTCGGTGCTGAGCTGGGGGCCGGCGTAGAAGGTGAGAGGACGATACCTGGGCCGCAGCTGGCCAGTGGCAGTCAGCAGCTCGTCCTGATAGCTGGGATCCAGGGCATCGATCAGGTCTATACGCCCCTCCAGAAAGGCATTGAAGGCGCCCAGCTTGGAGGGGATGAAATGCACCGCCACAGCATCCAGGCGCGGCAGGCCGCGCTGGTAGTAGTGTGGATTGCGGTGTAGCACCAGCAGCCGCCCCTCCTCCCAGCGGTAGAACCGAAAAGGCCCGGTGCCAATGGGGTGCTGGCGAAAATCCTTTCCGTAGTGTGCCACTACCTCCTGTGGCACAATGCCCGCATAGGGCATGGAGAGCAGCTGCAGAAAGGGCGGGAAGGGCTGCTCCAGGTGTAGCACCAGGGTGCTGTCATTCACCACCGCCACGCCTGCCAGGGTATCGGCCTGGCCAGTGCGGTAGGCTGCTACGCCCCTCAGCTTGCCATTCAGGATCCACAGGCCCGGGCTACCGGTTTCGGGCTGGCATAGGCGGTGCAGGGTGTAGGAAACATCGCGGGCCGTAAGCCTGCGGGTGCGGCTAAGCCCAAAGATTGGGTGTGGATGAAAGTACAAATCAGTGCGCAGCTCAAAACGATAGGACAGCCCGTCGGCACTACGCGCCCATCTGCGGGCTGCATCCGGCACCAGGGCGCCACTGCTATCCACCCCCACCAGGGTGCTGAATAGCTGCTGACACATCCACACATTGCTCTGGTTGCTGGCAAAAGCAGGATCCAGACTGGTAAGGCCGGCATGCAGATTCAGCCGCAAGACCTGACGATCGGTACGCTGTGGGCTGCTGCAACCACAGAAAAACCATAGAGCAAGCAGAATCAACCGCTTGTCGAACCTATGTGGAATTTTGGCCGAGCTTATCAACATAAGCTGTTTTTTCGCTTACCTTTGCACCTGGCTGCAAGGGCTGACAAGCTAGCAAAATGCACGCAATAAGCGGGCTAATCGGCTGCACGCCAACCCAGGAAAGAAATAATGTACGTATAAGGAGCTTATAATGGGCAAGGTTATCTCGATTGCAAACCAAAAAGGGGGAGTGGGTAAAACTACCACAGCCATCAACCTGTCTGCCAGCCTGGCGGTGCTGGAGTTTAAGGTATTGATGGTAGATACAGATCCACAGGCCAATGCCACCTCCGGGGTAGGCTTCGACCCACGAAACATCAAGGCCTCCATCTATGAGTGCATTACAAACGACGACGTAGACCCGCGCGGCATCATCCTGCAGACGCTCGTAAACAATCTGAGCATCCTGCCCAGTCACATTGACCTGGTGGGGGCCGAGATTGAAATGATCAACCTGAACAACCGGGAAAAGAAGATGCGGGCCGTGATAGACAAGGTGAAGGGCGACTACGACTTTGTGATCATAGACTGCTCACCCTCACTAGGCCTCATCACAGTGAATGCCCTGACCGCGGCAGATAGCGTGATTGTGCCCGTACAATGCGAATACTTTGCCCTGGAGGGGCTGGGCAAACTGCTGAATACCATCAAGATTGTGCAGCAGCGCCTGAACCCCGACCTGGATATAGAGGGCATCCTGCTAACCATGTACGACCAGCGCCTGCGCCTGAGCAACCAGGTGGTGGATGAGGTAAAGATGCACTTCCAGGACATCGTGTTCGAGAGCGTGATACAGCGCAACACCCGGCTGAGCGAGGCGCCCAGCTTTGGCGTACCCGTTATTATGCACGACGCAAACAGCAAAGGCTCGCTCAACTACCTGTCGCTCGCCGCCGAGATTCTGCGGAAAAACAACATCCCCATGCGTACCGAGCTACCCGAGGCTGTAAGCCAGCCCTGATGCAGGAACAAAGCGAATGACCACCCGAGAACAAACAGCAATAGGCAGAGACTAAAAAAACGAACCGGCCAAACAGCCGGCAGAGCAACAGAAAAAAGTGGCGGAAAAAAAACCAACAAAACGAGTACTAGGCCGTGGGCTGGATGCACTCATCCCCCAAGCGGAGTACAATGTGGCAGGTAGCGTGGCAAACCACGGCTATGGCGAGACCGGCTCCATTCACGAAGTAGCCCTGGAGCACATAGAGACTAACCCCTACCAGCCCCGCACACACTTTGATGAAGATGCGCTGGAAGAACTGGCCGCCAGCATACGCGAGCAGGGCATTATACAGCCCATTACCGTACGGCGTATGGGCCAGGATAGCTACCAGCTGATAAGTGGCGAGCGCCGCTACCAAGCCAGTAAGCGGGCTGGCCTGAGCCGGATACCGGCCTACATACGCACGGCCAACGATGAGCAGATGCTAGAAATGGCCCTCATCGAAAACATCCAGCGCGAAAACCTGAACCCCATAGAAGAGGCCCTGGGCTACAAGCGCCTGATGGATGAATGCGAGCTGACCCTGGAGCAGGTGGGCATGAAGGTGGGTAAAAAGCGACCTACCATAAACAACTACCTGCGCCTGCTGAAGCTACCCCCCGAGATACAGGCCGCCCTGCGAGACAAACGCCTGAGCATGGGCCACGCACGCGCCCTGGTGTCGGTAGACAATCCGGTGTACCAGCTGGAGATCTTCCGAGAGGTGATGGATAAGGACCTGAGTGTACGCACCACCGAAGAGCGTGTACGCCAGATAGGCAGCCCCAAGGCCACAAAAGAAACCGAAGAACCCAGCAAAACGGAACGCACTGCCTATGCCCTGCAGGCCCTGGAGGTAGAGCGCAACCTGAGCCGCAAGCTGGATGCCAAGGTGCGGATACAAACCGGCCAAGATGGGAGCGGCGAAATCAAAATCAAGTTTTACAACGGGGACGATCTGAATCGCCTCCTGGAGCTGATGGCATGAGTGGCCAATGCACAGCAGCAAGCAGGGCTACCCCCCGGAGGCTGCCACTGGCGGCTGCCTGCATACTGCTGGGCCTGCTGCTGATGCCCGGCACGGGCTGGGCGCAGGCCGACACCACCGGTGCAAGAACAGACCGGCCACGGAGCAAGGATGCCTACCTGCCCGACAGCCAGGCTACAAACCCGGCAGACGCACTCCCACAGGCCGACACGACCGGCCAAGGGAACAAACACAAAAAGCGCGCCTACAGCCTGGAATGGCCCAGGCCCAACCGGGCAGCTCTGTACAGCCTCATCCTGCCGGGCCTGGGCCAGCTCTACAACCGCGACTACTGGAAACTACCCATCATCTGGGGGGCAGCAGCAGCTGGGGCCTATGCCATTGCTTTTAACCACAATCAGTTTATCCGCTACCGCGCCCTGGCGGAAGACCAGCAGGACGCACTGCGGGTACAGTACCGCGAGCAGCGAGACTTCTTCCGGCGAAACCGGGATCTGAGCATCCTGCTGACTGGCCTCGGCTATGCGCTCGTGGCCGTAGAGGCATACGTGGATGCCCACATGTACTACTTCGATGTGTCAGACGACCTGAGCCTGGCCGTGTACCCAAGCATTCTGCCTAGCGCACGCATGCCCGTGCCGGGGCTGGGACTATCCCTAAACCTGAGGTAGGAGATTTACTCGGGCCGCTGGTCGCCACCGCATTCCTTCAGGGTAGCGGCATAGCCCTCGTTGAACTGCATAAGCGCGTCTTTGTCTTCCTTGAAAGGGGTGGCCTTTTCTTGAAAGAACGGAGCGGCATCCTGCCGGCACTGCTCATATACCTGGGGGGTTATCTGCTTATACTGCTGCATACAGCCGCAGCGCTGCCGGGCTGCGGCCACCCCTTCTCTATAAGCATCGGGGCCACAGCCCACCAGGGCCGGGATGGCTAGTGCTAGCACAGCAAGGATCTGCTTCATTCCTGCGGGGCTAAAAGGGTAAGTCGGATTCTTCTTCCTGATGGGCCAGATCGGCAAAATGGGCCGGATCGGCCGGGGGGGGCATTGTGGAGCGGCCACCAGCCATGGCGGCCTCTACCCGCCAGGCCTCCAGTGTGGTGAAATAAACCTTTTCTCCCTTGGGGTTTGTCCACTCGCGCCCGCGCAGGTTGAAGTGCACCTGCACGGTATCACCCGGCTGAAAAGCGTCCAGCTGATCGCAGCGCTCTTGTATGGTCTCAAACTTGATGAGCTGGGGGTACTGAGGATTTTCGGCATAGCTCACCACCAGCTCTCGCTTGCGGAAGCTGGCGCTCACCTGCTGGGTAGGCATTAGGGCGTGTATCTGGCCCTGGATAGAGAAGGAAGACATGGCGCAAAGGTAGGGCTTATGCCACACAGATGCCACGCACCCAAGTAGAATCCCGTGCGCTAGGCAATAACCAGAAAGTCGCCCTCGGTATCTGCCAGGGGGGGCACTTCTGTTTGCTGTAGCTGCTGCACAAGCGCCTGGGGTGGGCCCTGGGCTAGCCAGTGTGCAAACTGCCGGAGGGCTGGCGCTGGGCCCTCTGCCTCGGCCAGCACGCTGCCGTCTGGCTCGTTGCGCACCCAGCCTGTCAGGCCCAGCTCTCGGGCTACGGCCTGTGCACTGGCGCGGAAGTAAACCCGCTGGACGCGGCCCACTACGCGATAGCGGAATCGCTGCACAGGCTGCATCAAGGTACTGGGGTTGGGATGGGCTCGCCGGTGGTAGCTGCCACAATAAGATCGGGCACGGGCTGGTCTATGTGCACCAGATAGCTGCGCTCTATTTCCTGCCGCCTTAGGCCGCCTGGTAGCTGCCGCGGAAAAACCGCGCCTGGGGTTGGACTTGGCTGTACCCACAGTTGCCGCTTGAAGGAGAGATCCGGCCAGTCTGTATTTAGTACCTTGTACAGGCACTCCTTGGCACACCATACCTCCAGAAAGGTAGCCGGAGATCGGTCTGACTCGTAGTGCCTCAGCTCCTCCTCGTTCATAAACACACGGGCCGTGTTCCAGTTACGCGGCACCAGGGTCTGCTCCAGGTCCAGCCCCACCGCAGTCTGGCCCAGGAGCACCCCTACATAGCCCTGGCAATGGCTAATGGATACGGCCAGGTCTGTATCCGCAAAAAAGGGGGCACCACGGGGGGTGCTATGGAGCACCAGGGCGGGATCCACCATGCGGTAAAGCAGAAAGCGCGACGCAGCATACTCATACTGCCTGCGCGGGTGCCAGCCTGGGTCAAACTGTGCACGCACCTGTGCCGGGCACTGATCCAGAAAGAAATCGAGTGGCTCGGTTGTATGCCAAAGCTTAATATCGAGCGGAATACGATGGGCCAACTCTGCCATATACCGGCTATACGCCCCTTTGCGCATTTGGGTTCCTAATCCCGGGCAATAAAGGGATACAAAATATAGCTTAGCAGGCCGAAACCCAAGGCCATGGCGGCCAGTGCCTGTAGGTCTCGACCATAGGGTAGTGCCACAAACAGCTTCTGCAGGGCACCTATACCAGTTAGCAGGATAGGTAGCTGAACCGGCAGGCTCAGGATAGCCATCAGCATACTCTTCTGGCTACCTGCGCTGGCCAGGGCGGCATTCAGCGTAAGGGCGGCGGCGTATGCCAGGGCCGTAAGCCCAGCCAGGGCCCACACGGCTGCTGGCACGCCCCCCTGGCGCGGCACAAATAGCAGAAATGCCAGGGTTAGCAACAGCTGAAGGAGCAGCATAAGCAGCGCATTGTATAGCAGGCGGGCCAGCATCTGCTGGGCGGGCCGGGCCAGCTGGTGCCGGTAGTAGGCTATGCCTGCCGGTTCGGCCAAAAAACTCTTGCCCACAGCAGTAATGGCCACAAAGGCCTGGGCGATCATGTAAAGTACGGCCCAAGTATTAGCCGGCAGGGGCTGGTGGTAGGCCAGCCCAATGGTAAAGGCAAGGAGCAGCCCATAGAAAAGCAGGCTGTACACAGCCGTAGGGCTCCGGCGCTCCAGCATCCACTCTAGCCGGATAAGAAGATGCAGGGTACGCAGCATCAGGGTGCTTTGGCCGGTTCCTTCTCGTCTTCAAACACGTCGCCCATGCGGCTACCACCCTCCTCCTCAAAGAAACGAACCTGGCTGTCGGGGTCCACTGTTTGGGTACAGTTTGGGTCTGTTTCCAGCCCCTTCGGGCGCAGAAAGGGGCGTTTTTCATAGGCCAGCACTTTATCCTCATAGGTGGCCTTCAGAAAAGTAGCTACCTCGGGCATAGCCAGCTGCCCACCCTGGCCGTATACACTCCAGGTGGGGTAGTGTATGGCCTGGTCTGCATTGCCCACCCAGGCACCCACTGCCAGGTCGGGCGTGATGCACATAAACCAGGCATCGGTATTATTGTTGGTCGTACCGGTTTTGCCCGCCACGTCCAGCTCGTAGGGTACTTTGTACTGGGGTTTCATGTTTCCGGCTGTGCCATAGTCCACTACTGCACGCAGGGCTTCTACCACCTGGTAGGCCACTTCGGGTTTCAGGGCTTCGGCCGTTTCGGGCACGAAGCGCTTCAGCACATTGCCAAACTTATCTTCTATCCGGGTAATGTACACCGGCGCTACCCACACGCCCTGGTTGGCAATGGTGGCATAGGCATTTACCAGCTCCATAATATTCAGCTCGAAGGTGCCGAGGGCGAGCGAAGGCACAGCTTGTATTTCAGATTGTATGCCCATCTTCTGGGCATAGCGCACCACCTCGCCGGGGCTCACCTTCTCGGTGATGAGGCGTGCGGTAACGGTGTTTACGGAGTAGGCCAGGGCCTTGCGCAGGGCGAGCTTGCCGCGGGGGTACTTGCCGTCGGCATTCTTGGGCCGCCACACTTTTCCGGTGTTGGGGTCTACCCACTCTAGCGGCCCGCCGTCTACACGTGTGCAGGGTGTGTAGCCGTTGTCGAAGGCGGCGGTGTATACAAAGGGCTTGAAGGTAGAGCCTACCTGTCGCTTGGTTTGCGCAATGTGGTCTACCTTGAAGTATTCGGCATCCAGGCCGCCCACCCAGGCTTTTACATGGCCGTTTTCTGGGTTAATGGCCAGCATGCCCGTTTCCAGAAACTGCTTGTAGTAGCGGATGCTGTCCATCGGCGTCCATTCCACATCCATGTACCCTTTTTCATTGTAGGCAAACACGCGCATAGGCCGTTTTTCAGCAAAGCTGGCCATAATCTGATCGTGACCCAGGCCGCTTGTTTTCAGCACATTGTAGCGTGCACTCTGCAGCACGGCCCGGCGTATGATTTCCGGGTCCTTTTTCCACTGCTCTTGTCCTTTCATCAGCTTGTTAAAGCGCTCCTGCTCTGCGCGCATGTGGGCGCGCATGGCCGCCTCGGCATGGGCCTGCAGGCGGGTATCCAGGGTGGTGTATACCCGCAGTCCATCGGTGTACATGTTGGGGCATCGCTTTCGGCCATTGTGGTTAATGGTTACCTCGCATTTTTCGCACCAGGTCTTCAGCTCCTTGCGGATAAACTCCCGGAAATAGGGAGCCAGGCCGCTATTGTGGGCCCAGCGCACATTTTTCTTCACGCCCAGGGGCTTGGCCATTAGGCGCTCGGCTTCTTCGTCGGTCAGGTTGTCCTGGTTTCGCATCAGGGCCAGCACGGTGTTTCTGCGCTCCTTGGCCCGCTCGGGGTGGCGCAGGGGGTCGTAGGCCGTGGGCCCCTTCAGCATACCCACCAGCAGGGCACTCTCCTCGGGTTTCAGCTCTGTACAGCTTTTGGCAAAGTAGGCATTGGAGGCACTCTGGATACCATACAGCACACTGCCAAAAGGCACCGTGTTCAGGTAGTGCAGGATGATTTCATCCTTTGTGTAGCGCCGCTCCAGGTAGGCAGCTACAATCATCTCCTTGATCTTGCGCGCCATGCTACGGTCCAGGCCCACCTGTTCGTTGTACAGGTTTCGGGCCAGCTGCATGGTGATGGTGCTACCCCCCTGCCTGCCCCCGCTCAGCTGAACGCCAAAGGCTCTTAGCAGGCCGATGAAATCGATGCCACTGTGGCTGTAGAAGCGCAGGTCCTCGGTGGCTACCAGTGCCTCGCGCAGGTGGCCCGGCAGCTGGCTGAGCCGAGCATATACGCGATTTTCGTGGCGGTAGTATGAGCCGATCATCTTCCCGTCGGCAGCGTAAACCTGGGTAGCCAGGTTGGTATCCGGGTTTTCCAGATCCTCCAGGCCTGGCATCTCATCCAGCACACTGGCGATAAAGAGGCTGACCAACAGAAAAGCCAAGCCAAATGCCGAAAGTAGCACGATGCGATAAAGACGGAAAGACCGATTGAAAAGGGTCATGTCGTTTACGTTCAGGGGGTAGTTTAGTTTATTGGGGCTGGCCTGCCACAGGCTAGCAGCTACAAAACTACGAAAGCCCGCTATGCAAAAGCGAAGGCCTTGGGATACGGACGGGCGAAAACTGAATACGGTCATCTGAAGCCGTACAGCCAGGGCCGAACCTATCTTTTTTTTGTATATATGCTACCTTGGTTCCAAGCGTGGCCAGGTATTTCACCCAAGCGTATCAGGCTGGCCTGGAAGAACGAACCGAGAACCGGATAGACACTTGTTTTTTTCTACTTAATGAAGATATTCCTCTGGGGCATGATGGGCAGCGGGAAGAGCACGCTGGGTTTATTGCTGGCGCGTGCGCTAAACCTGCCCTTTGTAGACCTGGATGCAGAGATAGAGCAAGAAACAGGGCAAACCATAGCGGAGATCTTTGATGCTGAGGGCCAGGAGGGTTTTCGCAGGATAGAGCAGGCGCAGCTGAGGCGGGTACTAGGGCTGCAGGGCCAGGGGGTGATCAGCTGTGGAGGGGGTACACCCTGCTACTATAGCAACGCGGCAGAGATGTTGGCAGCCGGTACGGTGATCTACCTACAGGCGAACGAAGAGCTATTGGCCGAAAGACTTAAGGATGACGCCGGCAAACGCCCGCTGCTGCGCGAACAGACCCCACAAAGCCTGCTAAGCTACCTGGCGCATACGCTACACAAGCGGGCACCGTACTACAAAAAGGCGCACGTGATTGTGCCCGTAGCGGGCAAGTCGGCAGCGGAGGTAGTAGCGCACATAGTGCAAAACCTGCCGGGGCGTGCTGTGTAAAACTATTTCGACGAAAAAACACCCCGCCCACCCACAAAGCACCCTAACTTTAGTGCCATGCGTGCGAAGCTGAAGTGGATAGCTGTATACCTATGCGTACTGCTGCCAAGCATGCCTGCCTGGTGCCAGCCTGGTGTGCTAAATGCACTGGACCTGGCGCAGGGCCACTGGGAGATGGCAGCGGTGCGCCTGCACAACTACAAACAGCTGCCCCTGCAGGAAGAGCTAGGCACTTTTCTGGTACAGGACCCGCAGGTGCTGGCCCAGATGCAGGTGGCCTGGAAGCAGCAGCCCTTTTACGAAGACTACTGCGACTACCACTACGCCCTGAAGTTTTACCGAGACCGGCAGCTGGTGAAAACCCTGCTGCTGAACCTGGACTGCGGGTACATAACCGATGGGCAGTTAAGTTACCGTTTCGCGCCCGAGCAGTTGGTGCGGTTCCGGGCACACTTTGTGCGGGTACCCTGGAGCCATATTCGCTTTACAGACCTGAAGCTGATGCGCAAGGCGATAGACAAAATAGCCGCCCAGCCCAACTATTATTTCTACAGCGAAACCACCCCCTACCACTACGATGGCTGCTTTGTGCTGAAAACCACCCGCCATACCTGGGACGAAAAGCTGGACAGCATACAAGACGTACTGCGAGCTCACATAGCCCACTATGCGGGTCGAAACGATTTTTATATACAGAGTAAGCTCCTGTTTGCTGACGATGCGGGGCGGATAAGCTACCGGCACGATGTATACTGCAACAAGGGCCTGGCAGCCCGCTACCTGGCCCAGGATGAGCGCAACCTGGTGTGCGGCTGGCAAAGCCACTTTGAACTAGTGGGCGAGGCCCAACCCAGCCTGGGCCTGGTGGTGGTGGGCATAAATGAAGCAGGCTACAAACAATTAATGCGCCCATAATGCGTTTTTCCTTCCGGCGCCAATAAGGCGGCAACGTCTTTTTTGCCAAATTTCCGCCCTGAAACTCCGTAGAAGCATATACTACCTCCTGCTGGCACCAGCCCTGCTGTGCCACCTGCCCGTGCTGGGCCAGGATGCGCAGCCGCGCTACCGGGTTACAGGCCGGGTGGTAGATGCCGCCTTTGGCAACCCGCTGGAGCTGGCCACTGTGCAGGTAGACAGCCTGCGCATAGGCGGAAACAGCAACCTGGACGGCGAATGGAGCCTGCTGCTGCCACCCGGCCAGTGGCAGGTGCGGGCCCTACAGCTGGGCTACCTGGATGCCAGCATCACCGTAGTGGTGCAGGTTGCAGACGTGAACGGCCTGGAAATCCGGATGGCACCCCGAGACCAACTGGACCTGGAGACCATTACCGTATCGGGCAAGGAAAGCCCGGCCAACCGAATCATCAAGAACGCCACCCGCAACCGAGACGAAAACCGGCTGGAGGGCATGCAGGCGTATGAGTATGAGAGCTACAATAAAACCACCCTCACGCTGGACAACATAAGCCGGGAAAAGGCTGAGAACAGCCTGCTACTGCGCCCGGCGCGGGGATATATACGCGAACACGCGCGGGATACGGCCATGCTGGACACCACAGGCAGGTTCAAGGTAGGGGTATTCGTAAACGAAACCATCAGCCGGGTATACGAGCGAGCAGGCCGCCCACGCAAGGAATACATCATTGCCACCAAGGGCAGTGGCTTTGAAAGTGCTGAAACCGGCCTGGTAAATGCCCTGCTGGTAAATGCCGACTTCTACAACAGCTATGTTACCATCCTGGAGCGCGAGTTTCTCAGCCCCATTGCACCCGGTGCCTTCATGAACTACCGCTTCTACTGGACAGATACGGTGGTGGAAGCCAACAGCCCCGATACCCTGTACGGCATACAGATTGTGCCCAAGCGGCCATATGACCGGGTATTCAAAGGCTGGATCTACATACAGGGAGGCAGCTGGGCCATCCGCAGGATAGATGTAAGCATGAACGCAGACCCGAACATCAACTTTATCGAAGACATCCGCATCAAGCAAGAGTTTGCCGAGATAAACGGCCGCTGGGTACCCACCCTAAAGGACATACAGATAGACTTTAAGAACAACGAAGACAGAGTGGGCTTTCTGGGCCGCAGCATCACCTTCAACAAGGACTTTGTGCTGAACCAGCCCAAGGAAGATGCTTTTTATGAGGGGGTTACGCTCGTTCTATCCGACAGCGCTACCACGCGCGACTCCACCTACTGGGTAGATAGCCGGCAGAGCCCCCTGGAGCGCAGCGACCAACTGGCCTACGGACTGGTAGACCACATCCAGGCCCTGCCCATCTGGAAAATAATCAAGATTACCCAAGAGTTTTTTGCCACCGGCAAAAAACGGGTGGGTGTGGTAAACATCGGGCCCTACAGCAAGGTAGTGGGCTTCAACCAGGTAGAGGGCCTGCGTACCCAGCTAGGGGTGTATAGCAACGACCGGCTGAGCGATCGCTTCAGCTTTGGTACCCGGGGGGCATACGGCTTTGACGACCAGCGCTGGAAATACGGTGGCGAGGTCATGTATCGCTTCAAGCGACTGCCAGACATCCGGGCGGGCATCTCGTACTACAACGACATCGAACAGATTGGCATAGCCAACTACGAACTGGATGGCACCGGCCTGCTGAATAGTGTGCTGCAGTACCGGCCCCTTACACAGCTAAACTATTACCGAGAATTCAAGGGCTTCTTCCAGGCCGATGTGTCCAATGGGCTGAATGCCAAGCTACAATACCGGCAGAAGTTCATTGAGCCCGCCTTCCCGATTTTTTTCCAGGAAGCAGGAAAACCTATCCGCAGCGACTACCAGGTGGCAGAGGTGGGCACCATCTTCCGCATCAGCATCAAAGAAGATTTTGTGATAAAGAAAACGGGTAAGGTGTACACAAAATCCAAGTATCCCATCACGTACCTGGAGTACTACCAGGGCTTCCGTGGCCTGGCGGGCGGAGAATGGGACTACCAGAAGGCACAGATAACAGTAAGCGACAAGCTGGAAATGGGCCGCTTTGGCTGGCTGAGCTACACCCTATCTGCCGGACGCATTTATGGCAACCTGCCCTACCCCAGCCTGTATGTATACCAGGGTAGCCAGAGCCTGGCCATGTATGTACTGGGGGGCCAGCAGGATGTGCTGCGCTCCTTCCTGGGGGTTACCAACCGCACAGCCTTCTACCAGAGTGTGAACTTCAACCTCATGTACTTCTACGAGTTTGTGGCAGACCAGTATACGGTAGCCGGTTTTGACTACCACCTGGAGGGCTATCTCTTCAACAAACTGCCTCTGCTGCGCTGGGTGCTGAACAAGCTGGACTGGAAAGAGGTGATAACCCTGCGCCTGGCCAGTGGCAGCATAAGCAAGGAAAACCGCCAGCTGAACAGCCCGCCCGGAGCCAAAGAGGACCCCGAGCAGATTACCATAAAAGCCCCGGACAAAGTGCCGTACATAGAGTACGGCGTAGGAATTGAAAACATTTTCAAACTACTGCGCGTAGACTACGTTCGTAGACTAAACTATCTAAACCCGGATACCCCCAAAAGTTTGGAAAACTTCAACCTGAACTGGGGGTTGCGCTTTAGCCTGAACTTTACCTTCTGACAGGTATATTCTGATCCAACCGGGTTGGCTGGTTTATTCGTGCAGTAAAAACCACCCGAGCCTAATGGAACACAGCAACCTACTGGAGCAATGGGAGCGAAAAATCTGGCAAAACATGCCGGAGCCTGCAGCGGGCATGCTGCTGGTGGCCAACCCCTTTATGCAGGACCCAAACTTCCGGCGAATGGTGGTGCTGCTGGTGGAACATGGGCCGGATGGAAGCTTGGGCTATGTGCTCAACCGTCCGCTGGATGCCTACATACCCCAGCTGGTAGATCAGTTGGATGGCTTTCGTGCACCGCTGCTATGGGGTGGGCCAGTGGCCCCAGATACGCTGCACTTTCTGCATCGCTATAGCCCAGGCATTAACGGGAGTGAAACCATATGCCCGGGGCTGTGGTGGTCGGGCAGCTTCGATCAGCTTGTGCAGATGGCCCGGGGCGGCAGGCTGCTGGCAGAGGATTTTCACTTTTACTTGGGCTATTCTGGCTGGGCACCCGGGCAGCTGCAGCAGGAGCAGGGCCACCGCAGCTGGCTGGTTACACCCGCCACCCGCGAGCTAGCCTGGCTGGAACCAGCCAACTGCTGGGTACAGGTGGTGCAGCAGATGGGGGGCCCTAGTCGGCTAATGGCACACTTTCCTGCCGATCCCGGCCTGAACTGAAAAACCGGGACAACACGAGCAGCAGCATTCGGGATGAAAATCGGGGGTTTCGGAACAAAAGTCCGGGCTGACGCGCAGGGCCGTTTTCTTTCTTTCTTTCTCAACACTACTATGATTCATTTGATAACAAGCGACATGAACTCTAAACCCAAAATCAAAAGCCTAGGCAAGTATAGACAGTGGGAGCCCATTATCCTGAAAGCTTATGTGGAAGAAACCGGCACCTATACCATACGCTACAGTATAGGAAACTACCACGGTCAGGAAACACAACGCCTAACGGTGGGGGATGCACTTGTGTTTAGCAACACCCTGCAGCGCAAGGGGGAAATAGCCCTGAGCGCACTGCTACCTACAGGAGATAGCCTGCAGGATGCGGAAGGCCACACCTACTTTACTGCAGAGGTAGGCTAGCGCCCACCCTGCCACAGGCTAGGCCAGGAACAGTGCCAGCGTGGCAAAAAAGAGAAACTGCATGCCCAGCACCCAGGGGGCCAGCGGGTTTGTGCGTGTGGGCGCCTTGTATTGCCACAGTAGGCTGAAGAGCAGGGCCAGCACAAACCAGGCCAGGTAGTTCTGTAGCGGGGGGGTGGGTGCCTGCCAGCGCCACATATCCAGGGCAATGGCTACCGGCTCCATACACACATCCAGCAGCAGCAGTAGCAGGGCCGCTAGCAGGGCACGCCAGGGGGGGGGCACCAGCCGGTGCAGCCTAGGCAGGCTATTGGCTGCCGCCACCAGCAGCAGCCAGTTTAGGCCAATAAGCAGGGGCGTGCCCCACAGCTGTATGCCCAGCACCGGGCCATAGGCATAGGCACCAAAAGGAAAATGCGTCTGCACGCCCAATACCTCCACCCCAAAGCCCAGGCCATACACAGCCAGCGCCACTGGCAGCCAGGCCCTGCCCGGGTGCTGCAAGAAAAAAAGAGCGGATACCAGCAGCAGATGGTAGGGCGTCATCCACACAAACAGGGGGCGGCTGTAGGGCCACAGCATGCCGGCTGTACCCACCACATACGTAACCCCAATGATGAGGCGGGCGGCTGGATAGGAAATGCTAGGAAACAAAGCCAATGGAAACAAGCGCTTATCGTGTGTAAGATAGAACGAAAGCCGGGAAGAACAGCAGCAGCAAGATCGGCAAAAGCAAGATTAGCCCCTAACATTGCCGCCAGGCTATTACCTTTGTCCCCTGTTATGCCCAGAGACACCTCCATCCAATCGGTCCTGATCATCGGCAGTGGCCCCATCATCATCGGTCAGGCGTGCGAGTTCGACTATTCCGGCACACAGGCCGCGCGTGCCCTGCGCGAGGAAGGCATAGCAGTTAGCCTGATCAACAGCAACCCCGCCACCATCATGACCGACCCCATGATGGCAGACCAGGTGTATCTGTGGCCACTCACCCGCAAGAGCATTGTGCGGATACTGGAGGAGCGCAAGATAGATGCCGTACTGCCCACCATGGGTGGCCAAACAGCCCTGAACCTGTGCATAGAATGCAGCAAGGCTGGAATTTGGGACAAATACGGCGTGCGCATCATCGGCGTAGACCTGGATGCCATCCACCGGGCCGAAGACCGGGATGTGTTTCGGCGACTGATGGCCGATATTGGTGTGGAAACACCCAAAAGCCGCGTGGCGCGCAGCTTCCTGGAGGGCAAGGAGGCCGCACAGGAAATCGGCTTCCCACTGGTTATCCGCAGCTCCTACACCCTGGGTGGAACTGGCGGCGGCTTTGTGCACCGAAAGGAGGACCTGGACAAAGCCCTACGCTATGGCCTGGAGAGCAGCCCTGTGCACGAGGTACTGCTGGAAGAAAGCATTTTTGGATGGAAGGAGTACGAGCTGGAATTGCTGCGCGATGGCACGGGCAACTTTATTGTCATCTGCACCATCGAGAATTTTGACCCCTGTGGCATCCACACGGGCGACTCGGTAACCGTGGCACCGGCCCTTACCCTACCCGACACCCAGTATCAGGCCATGCGAGACCAGGCCATACGGGTAATGAACAGCATAGGCACCTTTGCCGGCGGCTGCAACATCCAGTTTGCCCTCGACCCAGAGTCTGGCCGCATTATTGTGATCGAAATCAACCCCCGTGTAAGCCGCAGCTCGGCCCTGGCCAGCAAGGCCACGGGCTACCCAATTGCCAAAATTGCTGCCAAGCTAGCCATTGGCTACAACCTGGACGAACTGCACAACCAGATTACCAAAACCACCTCGGCCTGCTTTGAGCCCAGCATAGACTATGTGGTAACCAAAATTCCACGCTGGAACTTCGAGAAATTTCAGGGTGCCAGCCGGGCCCTGGGCCTCACCATGAAAAGCGTGGGCGAGGTGATGGGCATTGGCCGAACCTTTGCCGAAAGCATACAAAAAGCCGCCCAGAGCCTGGAGATAAAGCGCAACGGACTGGGGGCAGATGGACGCGAACTGCGGAAAACCGAGCGCCTGATGGAGAGCCTGGCCAACCCCAGCGCCAATCGCTTATTCCACGTGCACGATGCCATGCAGGCCGGCATCAGCCGAGATACGATACAGAAAACTACCCGGATAGACCCCTGGTTTCTGGATCAGGTAAACAGCATTGTACGGATGGAGGAGGAGCTGCGCCAGCACCGGCTGAACAACATCCCCACCGAACTGCTGCGGCGGGCTAAGCAGATGGGCTTTGCCGACCGCCAGATAGCCCACCTGATAGACTGCCTGGAAAGCCAGGTGTACAAGCTGCGCACCGAGATGGGCATAAACCGCGTGTACAAAATGGTGGATACCTGTGCCGCCGAGTTTGAAGCCCAGACGCCCTACTACTACAGCACCTTCGAGGGCGAAAACGAAAGCCGGGTATCAAACAAAAAGAAAATCGTAATCCTGGGTAGCGGGCCCAACCGGATAGGCCAGGGCATTGAGTTTGACTACTGCTGTGTGCATGGCCTCCAGGCCGTAAAGGAGGCCGGCTACGAGGCCATTATGGTAAACTGCAACCCCGAAACCGTAAGTACCGACTTTGACATAGCCGACAAGCTGTACTTCGAGCCTGTATTCTGGGAGCATGTGTACGACATCATCCAGCACGAAAAGCCCGAGGGCGTGATCGTACAACTGGGCGGCCAAACAGCCCTGAAGCTGGCCGAAAAACTGACCAAATACGGCATACCCATCATAGGCAGCAGCTTTGACAGCATAGACCTGGCCGAGGACCGTGGCCGCTTCAGCACCCTGCTGCGCGACCTGGAGATACCCTACCCCGTGTTTGGCGTGGCACGCAGCGCACAAGAGGCCCTGGACCTGGTGAAAGACATTGGCTACCCCGTGCTGGTGCGCCCCAGCTACGTGCTGGGAGGCCAGCGCATGCGCATCGTCATCAACGACGAGGAGCTGGAAAGCCATGTAATAAAGGTGCTGCGCGAAATGCCCGGAAACCAGGTGCTGATAGACCGATTTCTGGAAGGCGCTGCCGAGGCCGAGGCCGATGCCCTGGCCGACGGGGAACAGGTGCACGTAATGGGCATCATGCAGCACATAGAGCCCGCCGGCATACACAGCGGAGACAGCACCGCCGTGCTGCCCCCCTTCGACCTGGGCGACCTGACCCTGAAAACAATAGAAGACTATACCATACGGATTGCCAAGGCACTGAACGTGAAGGGCCTCATCAATGTGCAATTTGCCATCCACAAGGGTAAGGTGTATGTGATAGAGGCAAACCCGCGTGCCAGCCGTAGTATGCCCTTTATCTGCAAGGCCTACCAGAAGCCCTACCTGAACTATGCCACCAAAGTAATGATGGGCACCCACCGGGTATCCGACTTTGACCTAACCCCCATCCGTACCGGCTACGCCATCAAGGTGCCGGTCTTTAGCTTCAGCAAGTTTCCCAACGTGAACAAGGAGCTGGGGCCAGAAATGAAAAGCACGGGCGAGGAAATCCGCTACATAGATGACCTGATGGACGAATACTTCCTGCAGGTGTACAGCGAACGCAACCTCTACCTCAGCCGCTAGGCACTACCCCTGCGGGGATTTTCGCGAATAAGTATATTTAGAGAGCAACAGATGCCTCTCGCGGTACGGCCCTGGCAGCCTGCCCTGGCGGGGCAGCAGGCGGGGCAAGGCCACAGTGCCTTTGCTACTTTTCTTTTGCTCCTCGGCTAGCCTTAGGGCCAGGGGACCAGTACCTACTCAGCAGCACGGGGTACGCACCCACTGTTTTGTGCGTACTTTTAAGCCATGCTTTTTACCGAACAGCCCCTGCTGCAAACACTGCCCCTGGAATGGCGCGCCCGTACGGTAGAGCTGGGTGAGCTGGAAACCTTTGTAGCGGCACTGCAGCAGCTGCTGGCGGGCCTGAATGACAAGGAGACCGAAGAGCACAACAAAAACCTGGTGCGCGACTTCCTGAAGGCAGCCTTTGCTGCCGACTATGCCGATACCAACACCAAGGGCCGGGTAGACCTGGCCGTGTACCAGGACGGGATGCCCGTGGTGCTGATAGAGGCCAAGGCACCCGGCAAGCATGCGGACTTCCCTACGCCCGGCGACCTGAACACCAAGGCGCTGCACGAGCTGGTGCGCTACTACATGGCCGAACGCCTAGAGCACGCCAACAACCGCATCACCCAGCTGATCATCACCAACGGGCTGGAGTGGTATATCCTGCAAGCGCAAGACGTGGAGCGCCACTTCTACGAGCACACAGCCTTTCGCAAAGCCTACCAGAGCTGGGCCAAGGGCGACCTGACCAGCCAGAAGACGGACCACTTCTACAAAGAAATAGCCCGCCCCCACATAGCGCAGCTGGAGGCCGAGCTGCCCTACCTGTACCTGAACCTGCGCGAGCTGGGCACCCTGCCCGAAAGCCTGGCACAGCTGCGCAACCATAGCACCTGGCTACAGGCCTTCCGGGTGCTGCACCCCCACCACCTGCTGAAAAAGCCGCTGCCCAACCGAGGCAATACGCTGAACCGCCCCTTCTACGAGGAGCTGCTACATGTGCTGGGCCTGCAGGAGGAGGGCACCAAAAACCCCAAGCCCATCACCCGCCTGCCCGAAGCTGAGCGGCAGCCCGGCGCGCTGATGGAGAATGTGGTGGCCACCATGGTGGCCAAAGGCAAAAAGCTGCTGGAGCGCGAGCCCCTGATGTCGATGGTGCCCACCTATGGCACCACCTATGACGAGCAGGTGTTCAATATGGCCTTTGAGCTGGTGAGCACCTGGCTGAACCGCATCCTCTTCCTCAAGCTGCTGGAGGGCCAGCTGGTAAGCTACCATGTGAACAACAAGGGCGAACCCGGCGATGCCCGGCAGGCTTTTCTCCATACCAAAAAGATACCCGACTTCTTTGCCCTGCGCGATCTCTTCTTCCAGGTGCTAGCCGAGCGGCCCGAACAGCGCGAGCAGGAGCTGAAGGAGCTCTTTGGCCATGTGCCGTACCTAAACAGTTCGCTCTTTGAGCGCACAGCGCTGGAGGAGGCCACGGGCATAGAAATCAGCAGCCTGTACCCCCACCGCAGGCTGCTGCCCTACCGCAAAACGGTGCTGCGGGTAAAACCCGACACACCCCTAGACTTTCTGCCCTACCTGTTCGACTTTCTGGATGCCTACGACTTTAGCACCGTGGAGGTACGCGAGGTGCGGGCGGGCAACCGTGGCCTGATAGACGCACGGGTGCTGGGCCTGGTATTTGAGAAGCTGAATGGCTACAAAGACGGCTCCTTCTACACCCCCAGCTTTGTTACCATGTTTATGGCCCGCGAGGCGGTGCAGCGCGCTGTGGTGAACAGCCTGAACCGCGAGCTGAAGTGGGACTGCCCGGACTATGCCGCCCTGCGCGACCGTGTGGAGTGCCTGAAGAAGGAGGAACGACCCCGGGTGTCGGGCCTCATCCGCCAGCTGCGGGTGGTAGACCCCGCCGTGGGCAGCGGCCACTTCCTGGTATCGGTGCTGAACCAGCTGATATACACCCTGTGGGAGCTGGAGCTGCTGTACTACCACGACAGTGCCAGGGGCAAAGACAGCGACAAGCTGGTGCTGCCCGCACGCTACACCTTCAGCATCGTGGAGGACGAGCTACTGCTGGCAGACCAAAATGGAGACCGCCTGCGCTACCACCTGGGCCGAGACGGAAAGCCCAACGCCGAGGTGCAGGCCCTGCAAGAAACCCTCTTCCACCTGAAGCAGGAGCTGATAGAGAACTGCCTATTTGGCGTGGACCTCAACCCCGCATCTGTATACATCTGCCGCCTGCGCCTGTGGATAGAGCTGCTGAAGCACGCCTACTATGCCGCGCCCCACTATCGGCATATGGAAACCCTGCCCAACCTGGATATCAACATCAAGCCGGGAAACAGCCTGGCCAGCAAGTTCCGATTGCACCTACCGTTTGTTGAAACCCGAAACGAAGAAATCTCGCTGGCACTGTACTTAAGCAGTGTGCATGCCTATAAGCACGAAAAAGATATAGAAGAAAAAGGGCGGCTTACTGCGTATATCGATAAGGTAAAAAAACACTTCACAAAATCATTCCGGGTACAAAAAAACGACCCGCTTGAAGTAAAGAGAACTCAGCTTGAATCCCAGCTGATGGAACTGACAGGCCTGGGGATGGAAAGACTTCTGTTAAGTATTATGGAAGTATGGTCCGATGAGTCCAGAAAAAAGAAGATTGAAAAAATAACCAGCCAAATCCAAGAGATAGAGCAGGAGATAAAGAAAAAGGAAACGGGCATCCTCTGGAGAAATGCTTTTGAATGGCGGTTCGAGTACCCGGAGGTGCTGGACGAGCGGGGCGACTTTGCGGGCTTCGACCTCGTGATCGGCAACCCGCCCTACATACGCCAGGAGCAGATACAGCACCTGAAGCGTGTGCTGGAGCAGAACTACGACACCTACACCGGCAGGGCTGATATATATGTCTTCTTCTTCGAGCTGGGCTACCAGCTGCTGCGGCCCGGTGGCACCCTGGCCTACATTACCAGCAACAAGTTTATGCGCGCGGGCTATGGCGAAAAGCTGCGCGCCTACCTACAGCAGCACATGGCCATCCGCACGCTGGTCGACTTTGGCGACCTGCCAGTGTTTGACGAGGCCATAGCCTACCCCGCTATCTACGTAGGCGAAAAACGACAGCCCGAACCCGAGGGCAGCGGCCTGCTGGCCCTCACCGTGACAGACAAGGCCGAGATGAAAACCTTTGCCCAGCTGTACGACACCCAGGCCCTGCGGCTGGCCCAGCAGCAGCTGGAGCCCACCGCCTGGCGGCTGGAAGACCCGCAGGTGAGCCGCCTGCTAGACAAGATGCGCCGTGCCGGCACCCCCCTGGGCGAGTATGTGAGCGGCAAGATATTTTACGGCATCAAGACCGGCCTGAACGAAGCCTTTGTGGTGGATGCCGCCACCAAAGACCGTCTGATAGCCGAAGACCCCCGCAGCATCGAGGTGCTGAAGCCCTTCCTGCGGGGTAGGGACATCAAGCGGTACGAAAAGCCGGTGGCAGAGACCTGGCTGATCCTGCTACCCAAAGGCATTACCATCAAAAGCGCGCGCGACGGCGAACCCCTTCCTGCTTTTTTACAGGGAACGGTGGTGGAAGAGGCACCCGCCCGCTATGGCACCATCGCCTACGAAGAAGCGGAGGAGTGGCTAAAGGGAAGCTATCCCGCTATATACAAATGGCTGTTGCCCTTTAGGGAGAAGGCGGAAGCACGCGCAAACCAGGGCGACTTCTGGTGGGAACTGGGAGCTTGTAGCTATTATCCCGAATTTCTGAAGCCCAAAATTGAAGTGCCCGCCATTGTCTCGCGCAGTAGCTGTACGCTAGACACACAGGGGGCTTTTTCGAATGACAAAACCACCATCATAACGGGTGAAAAAGTATTGCTAGTATTACCCCTATTGAACAGCAGGGCGGCAGAGTTCTTTATGAAGTGTATCTCGCCTACTCGCCAAAATGATTATTATGAGTACAAGCCCGTCTATCTCGCCAGGATTCCCATCCCCAAAGCCAGCAAAGCGCAGCAGAAGAACCTGGAAAAGCTGGCCCAGCAGGTAATGGATGCCAAGGCGCAGGGCGCAGATACCGCAAACCTGGAGGCGCAGATAGACACCCTGGTGTACGAGCTGTACAGCCTCAGCACAGATGAAATCGCACTAATAGAACAGGGCTAGCAGCACACATGGTACAGGCGCTACCGACGAGAAAAACAAGACTGCCCCACTAACGTACACACCCGCCAATGGCTAGCAGTACAGCTAATACAGACTACACACAGCTATTCATCTACCGTATTACCCATAGGGACAATATACCCTATCTACTGGAAAAAGGTATTTGTTCGTCCAATAGTCTTAATGTTTCACCAAGTTATGTGAATATTGGCCATAAGGAGGTGATCGAAAAACGGAATGCTACGCCAGTAAGAATAGATGGGTATGGTGTATTGCACGACTATGTGTCCTTTTATTTTACCCCACACTCGGTAATGTTGTACAACATCAAAACCGGCTATGGGAATGTTGAGCAACGGCCCCAGAATGAGATAGTGATATTACAGGCTTCTATTATGTGTGTTATTGCGAGTGGACAGCGCTTCTTCTTCACCGATGGCCAAGGCAATGCTCGCATCACTAAACACTTAGCCAACCCAACGGATCTGGATAAAATCGATTGGCCGTTGATACGTAAACGTGATTTTAAAAACGAGCCGCAGGACATGGATAAGCACCGAAGATACCAGGCCGAATTTCATGTACATGGGTGCGTACCCGTTAGCTGCATCCATAAGATCGTTGCTTACGACACAGAAACCACTACTTTTGTAGAGAGGGAAGTAAATAAGAATGGGCTTTCCATTCCCGTACAGGAAGACACAAAGTATTACTTCTGATGGCTATACGGTTCACACAGGGCAATCTATTACAGTCTGAGGCTGAGGCCTTGGTTAACACCGTTAATACTGTCGGGGTAATGGGTAAAGGTATTGCTTTGCAATTCAAGGAAGCCTTCCCTGCTAACTTCAAGGCTTATCGCGAAGCCAGCAAGCACAATGAGCTGGCGCCTGGTAAACTGCTAGTACTACGCGATAAAAATCTACAGTATGGGGAGAAGATCATCATCAACTTCCCTACCAAAACGCACTGGAAAGGTGCCTCCAAATATGAGTATATAGAGAGCGGGCTGGTAGCACTACGTAAGCTACTGCTAAAGGGTGAGATACAGAGCATTGCCATTCCGCCACTGGGCTGTGGCCAAGGTGGGCTGGATTGGGCCCGTGTAAAGCTGATGATACTAGAGCATCTGCAGGGCCTGGAAACAGTAATCGACGTATATGAACCCAATAGCGAAATCAAGGCTACATTACAAGCCCAGCCTATGCATAAAAAGCCTGTTAAGCTGACCCGGGCCAGGGCTATGCTACTCTATGCCTTGTTTCACTATGAGCAGCTGGGTGAACAGAGCAGCCCTTTTTCGGCCAATAAACTGGCTTACTTTCTGCAAAGACTAGGAGAGCCTATGAAATTGGAGTTCAAGCCTTACATTTATGGCCCCTACGATGAGAAAGTAACACATGTGCTTTATGCATTAAATGGGCAATATCTAAAGGGGTTGGAGCAGAAACAGGCCAAATCTTTTGAGCCCCTACTACTAGACTACAGCAAATGGAAAGAGGTGAGCACCTATGTGGCAGAGCAGCTGAATGAGGCAGAGCAAGACCGCCTTCAGCGACTAATACAATTGCTTACCGGGTTTGAGAGCGAACTATCACTTGAGCTTCTAGCTACAGTAGACTTTATACTGGCCCGTAACCCTGAATACAACCAAAAACAGGTAATGGAAGCTATACGCCGGTGGAACCGGCGCAAAGAGCGCTTGTTTAAGGAAGAGTATGTACAAATAGCATATAACCATTGGGTAGAGCACCAGGCACTTTTCAGCAATTGAGTAAGGGGGACACCATAGTAGAATCGCATTGCCTATTGCAGGGCAGTCATTATCTCGTCCTCCTAAATCTATTAGTTGTACATACTATTTGAGCTCTACATGCCCTTCAATTAGGGGCAGATATTTGAGATGAAAACACAACATGTTGAGACTATCCCCATCCCCAAAGCCACCAAGGCGCAGCAGAAGAACCTGGAAAAGCTGGCCCAGCAGGTAATGACCGCCAAGGCGCAGGGCGAAAATACCGAAAGCCTGGAGGCGCAGATAGACGCTATCGTATACCAGCTGTACGGGCTTAGCACAGATGAAATCGCACTAATAGCACAGGGCTAGCGGGGGCAGGGATCAGGCACACCAGCTGGCACCTGTCGACCCCCGACAAAACACACCGGGGAGGGGAGGCAGGGCTACTGCCACTACACCAGCACGGCTGGCGCAGCCTGCACCCGGGCCTCAAACTCGTCCTGAAAGCGCAGGATAGCACCGCGTACGGGCCAGGCGGCGGCATCGGCCAGGGCGCAGATGGTGCGGCCCTCCATGTTGTAGCACAGGTCTAGCAGCAGGTCCAGGTCGCGGGTGCCGGCCTGGCGGTGTACAAACTTGGCCAGCAGGCTCTTCAGCCAGCCGGTGCCCTCGCGGCAGGGGGTGCACTGGCCACAGCTCTCGTGGTCGTAAAAGGCGGCGGCGCGGTAGGCATAGCGCACCATGTCTACCGTTTCATCCAGCACCAGGATGCCGGCCGTACCCATGGCCGATCCGGCCTTGCCCAGGCTGTCAGCGTTCATGGTTACGCCCTCTATGCTGAAGGGTTTGCCGTGGGCATCCACGTTGATGCGACCGCCCATCATGTCTTTGTACTGGTCGGTGGGTACCCAGCCGGGTGTGCTGCCGTCGGCCCGCAGCACGGGTACCGATACACCACCGGGCACCACGGCCTTTATCTTTTTGCCGCCGCGGATGCCGCCAGCTACATCGTAGATCAGGTCGGTAAGCAGCATGCCGGTGGGGTACTCGTACACGCCGGGCTTGTTTACATGGCCGCTGATGCCGTAGAGCACGGGGCCGGGATGATCGGGCGCACCCAGGCTGCTAAACCACTGGGCGCCGTTTTTCAGCACCAGGGGTACGTTGGCCAGGGTCTCTATGTTGTTGATGGTGGTAGGCTTGCCCCACAGGCCGTACTGGGCCGGGAACGGCGGCTTGCTGCGCGGGTAGGCCCGCTTGCCCTCCAGGCTCTCCATCAGGCTGGTCTCTTCGCCACATATGTAGGCACCGGCACCCTTGTGCACGAATACGTCGCAGCTAAACTGGGTGCCAAACAGGTTCTTGCCCGCATAGCCCTTGGCATAGGCCTCGTCTACTGCTGTTTGCAGGATGTCTATCCAGTCGGCATACTCACCGCGGATGTACACATAGGCCGCGTCCATCTGCATGGCGTAGCAGGCCAGTATGGCGCCCTCTATGAACAGGTGGGGGTTGAACTCGAAGAGGCGGCGGTCTTTGAAGGTGCCGGGCTCACTTTCGTCGCCATTGCAGGCCAGGTAGCGGGGCACCCCCTCCTGCTTGGGGGGCATAAAGCTCCACTTAAGGCCGGCGTTGAAGCCGGCTCCGCCGCGGCCGCGTATGTTGGCGGCCTTTACCAGGTCTATCAGCTTTTTAGGCTCCCAGCTTTCCTCTTTTACCACGCGCTTCAGCTGTGTGTAGCCCCCGTGCCGGGTGTACACGTCTATTTTGTGGTAGTCCGGTATGTCCGGCAGCAGCACCTTCTGATAGCTTTTCCAGTCCATGGTTTTGTACGGAGACAAAGGTTTTACCGGGCCAAATTACGTAAAAGGATCCGAATGCCGGGTGCCAGGCTTGTATACAATCCAACATTACACGGGGCGGTGGCGGGCTAGGCTGAATATTAATGATTTGGTAACCCCTGGCGCGGGGCTGCATAGGCGGCTGGGGCTTAACCTGCGCGGCTTATGGCACGGAGGTCTGGATTTACAAACCGGTGCGCCGACACCCTGTGGGACTGGCTATATGCCTGGTGACGAGGCTGGCTGCGGGCGCAGCAGCAGCGGTGGCCGTCTGCCAGGTCAGCACCGGTGTAGGCAAACGCTGCGGTGCCCTGTGCAGTGGCCTAGTCCGATTTGGTTACGCTCAGCTCCAGCACACCACCGGTGCAGGGCGGGAAAAGATCTGGGAAAACAGGATCGCCGCCCGGATTAAAGCCGCGGATGCGGTAGCGGATTACCTGGTAGGGCTGGCCGGCGGCCAGGCTGAAGGTGGCAGAGGTCTCACTTACCGTCAGGGGCTGGTAAGCGCCGTACGTGCCCGAGCCGGGCGTGGTCTCCTGGGCCACTTGTGTCTGATTGGGGCCAAAGCCACCGAGATCGATAAGGGTAAAGGTGGCAGCATCGCTACAGGTGGTTGCCGCGCCAGGCTCTTGCACCTTCAGGTTGCCATAGTCTACGGTAAACTGCTGCGGAAACTCCTCCGCGCTACAGTTGTTAAGGCTGATACGCGCATCATACTGGGTAACCAGGCCCACCCGGTCGGCACGCACGGGCAAGATAAACTCGTATTGATGGGCTCTATTGATGGTGGCCCCATTGGCCGTAAAGGTGGCCGTTTGCCAGCTGCTTTCGCCCGAAATCCGGTATTCTACCTTACTCAGGTGCTCGTAGGTCACGAAATTAAAGTTGGCTACCTGGCTGGCCGCATCTGTACACAGCCTTCGCACTGCGCCTAAGAAGGCAATGTCGTAGAGCCCTTCTGCGCCATAGTTGATGGTGTAGTTCTGCGCAAACTCCTGCGGGCCACAGCCCGAGTTGTTGATGTTCTGATCGCTGATACGCACGTCATACTGGGTAAGCAGGCCCACGCGGTCGGCACGCACAGGCAAGATGAACGCGTATTGCAGGGTGCCCGTGGTGGTAACGGCGGCTGTTTGCCAGCTGCTTTCGCCCGAAATCCGGTATTCTACCTTGGGGATCACGCTGGTAGAAAAACCAAAGACGGCTTCCTGGCTTGCCGCATCTGCACACAGCGTTTGCTCTGTGGTAAAGAAGGTGATCTCGCACTGGGCGGCGGCCAGCTGTGCCGACAGCAGCAGGAGCAGCAAGAAGTAAAATAGCCTTTTCATCAGAAAAAGACAATGTTGAAAAGCCACGCAAAGCAAAGATAGCGGCCCCGTGTGGACAGATACGCCTGAAATGGCGAATAGTCGAAAATGATGTTGGGGCCCCGTGTGGGCCATACGCTGCATGCTGCCAGCCAACAGGGCGGGGGGGATATACATTATTAATGATTTGGTAACCCCTGGCACGGGGCTGCATAGGCAGCGGGGGCTTAACTTGCGCGGCTTATGGCACCTAGGTCTGTATTTGCAAACCGGTGGGCCGGCACCCTGTGGGGGCTGGCTATATGCCTGGTAGCGGGGCTGGCTGCCGGGCTGGCAGGCTGTGCACAGCAGCCCGGCTACATCAAGATAAAAGGGAGCGAGACGGTGCTACCCATAGCGCTGAAGCTGGCCGAGAAGTATACGGCAGACCCTGGCCTGCCCGACGTATCGGTAACGGCAGGGGGCAGCGGGGTGGGCATAGCCGCCCTGCTGGAGGCGAATACAGACATTGCCATGTCCAGCCGGGCCATCAAGTTTGAGGAGCGGGTGAGCTTTGCCGAGCGGGGGGTGCCCTTTGAGGAACTGGTGGTAGGGCTGGATGCCCTGGCGCTGGTGGTACACAAGGAAAACCCCCTGGACAGCCTGAGCCTGGAGCAGGTAAAGGCCATCTATCAGGGCCGCATTACCAACTGGAAAGAGCTAGGGGGCCAGGATGCGCCCATCGTGGCCTTCAACCGCGAGAGCAGCTCGGGCACCTATGAGTTTTTCAAGAAAGTGGTGCTGGAGAAAGAAGACTTCGGTGCGCTGCAAACCGTAGGGGCCAATGGCGAGCTGATAGAAAAAGTGGCCGAAAATGTGCTGACCATCGGCTACGTGGGCATAGCCTACCTGAACCCGAATGTAAAGGCGATCCGGCTGTACCAGCCGGCACTGGGCCGCAGTGTAAGCCCCACGGTAGCACATTCGCTAGACAAGACCTACCCGCTGGTACGCCCCCTCTACTTCTACTACCTGCGGCAGGACGAAGCGCGCCTGCGCCCGGTGCTGGCTTTCCTGAAAACCCAGGCGGGCCAAGAGCTGGTGCTCAGCGTAGGCTATCCGCCCAACCCCAGGTATTACACCGCACCCTGATGGCAAAACGCGCAGAACAAAAACCCGCGGCCCTTTTTTGGCAGGCGTTTATCAAGGCCTGTGGCTACGCCAGCAGCGTGCTGGTGCTTATCATTGTCATTTTTTTGTTCCGCGAGGGAGCGGGCCTGTTTAGCAGCCCGGCTATTGAGAAGAACCTGGTGGCAGCCGTACATCCGTCCAATCCGGTCTCACGCCTATCAGAGGCGGACCTGCACGCCCTACTCCAGCAGAAGATTAGCCGCTGGAGCGAGCTGGGGGGCCCCGATGTAGCCGTGGAGCTGCTGCACATCAACAACCTGGAGAAGCAGCTAACCCAGTATGGGGTGCTGCCCGCCAAGGCCAAACCCGAGGCGGTGCTGGGCGCGCGCTATGAGGGCCTGGCCCCTGTGCTGGATAGCCTGCTGGAGCGGCACCCAGGCCTGCTGCTCATCGTTCAGCCACGGTTTATACCCAGTAGTGCCAGGCGTGTGGAGGTGGGTACCCTTAGCCTCGGGGGCTTTCTGGCGGGGCGCAGCTGGGAGCCCACGCGCAGCCCGGCCCCGCTGTTTGGGGCACTACCCCTGCTGTGGGGTACGGTACTGGTTACACTCGGGGCGCTGCTGCTGGCCCTGCTGCTGGGCCCGGCCGTGGCCCTCTACATGGCCGAGCTAGCCCCAGCAGCGCTATACCGCTGGCTAAAGCCTGCCATCGAGCTGCTGGCGGGCATCCCCTCGGTGGTGTTCGGCTTCATTGGCCTGGTGGTGCTGGTGCCCAACATACGCGAGGTCTTTGGCCTAAGTAGCGGCAGCACCGTGCTGGCTGGCTGTGTTTTACTGGCCGTCATTGCACTACCCACCATCATATCGGTTAGCGAAGACGCGCTGCGTGCCGTACCGCGTAGCCTGAAAGAAGCCAGCATGGGCATGGGGGCCACCCACTGGCAAACGATGATGCGGGTGCTGGTGCCCCACAGCCTGCCCGGCATACTGGCAGCAGTACTGCTGGGCGTAGGGCGCATAGTGGGCGAAACCATGGCTGTGCTGATGGTAACAGGCAATACGCCCCAAATGGCCGGGCTGGATTTTTTGGCCAGCGTGCGCACCATGAGTGCGGCCATAGCTGCCGAAATGGGCGAGGCCCCACAGGGGGGCCTGCATTACAAAAGCCTGTTTGCTGTGGGCTGCCTGCTGTTTCTGCTTACCTTCCTGCTGAATCTGATCGGCCAACTCCTCATCTTCAAGCGTCGTAAATCCCGGTGAAAGCCAGCTACCTGAAACAGAAGATTGCCTTCGGTGTTATGCGTGTGCTTACCCTGATCGTGGTGGGCATACTTGCGTTCATCCTGCTCTATGTGCTTATACGCGGCATTGGGTCGGTGCTTTCGTGGTCTTTCTGGGCCGATGTACCCCGCGAAGGCCTTACCGAGGGGGGGATTTTCCCGGCCATTGTGGGCACCCTGGCGCTCACACTGCTCAGCATCCTATTTGCCTGCCTCATTGCCATCCCGGCAGGCATCTACATGGCCGAGTATGCGCCGAAGGGCTGGCTGAAGTCCAGCGTGGACATCATGACGAACAACCTGGCGGGGATCCCCAGCATCATTTTTGGTCTGTTTGGCATGACGTTCTTTGTGGTAGGCCTGGGTATGGGCGACTCGTTGCTGGCCGGCAGCCTCACCCTGGCTATTATGGCCCTGCCGGTCATCATCCGCACCACCGAGCAGGCGGTGGTAGGCGTGCCCCACGACCTGCGGCAGGCCAGCATTGCCCTGGGGGCCACTCGTTTCCAGACGATCTATAAAATCACCCTGCCCGTAGCCTTGCCCCGCATCATTACCGGTATCATCCTCAGCGTAGGGCGCGTAGCGGGCGAAACAGCACCCATTCTCTTCACCGTAGCGGCCCTGTACCTGCCCCGCCTGCCCCACAGCCTGCTAGACCAGGTGATGGCCCTGCCCTACCACCTGTATATCCTGAGTGTGAGTAGCCCGGAACCCGATAAAAGTCTGCCCATGGCCTTTGGCACGGCGCTGGTACTGCTGCTGCTGGTACTGGGCCTAAACCTGGTGGCCAATGCCATCCGGAGTCACTACAAAAAGAAATTCAAGCTGTAAAGCCCACAATAATGCTGAAGCTGGAAGCCAAAAGCGTAAACGCCTACTATGGCGAGACCCAAGCCCTGTATGGCGTGAACATGGGGATAGACCGCAATAGCGTAACCGCGCTCATAGGCCCCTCGGGCTGCGGAAAAAGCACCTTCATCCGGCTACTGAACCGGATGAACGACCTGATAGACGGTGCCCGCATGGAGGGAGACATCCTGCTGGATGGCCAGAGCATCTATGGCAAAGAGGTAGACCCCGTGGTGCTGCGCAAACGGGTAGGCATGGTGTTTCAGAAGCCAAACCCCTTCCCGAAATCTATCTTCGAAAATGTAGCCTATGGCCTGCGCATCAATGATATCCGGAACAAGAACTACATCCAGGAACAGGTGGAAAAAGCGCTGCACCTGGCAGCCCTGTGGGACGAGGTAAAGGATAACCTGAAAAAAAGCGCCCTCGAGCTATCGGGCGGGCAGCAGCAGCGCCTCTGCATAGCCCGTGCCCTGGCCGTAGAGCCATCGGTGCTGCTAATGGACGAACCGACTAGTGCGCTAGACCCCATCAGCACTGCCAAGATTGAGCAACTAATCGATCAACTAAAGAATGAATTCACCATTGTGATCGTTACACACAACATGCAGCAGGCCGCCCGCGTAAGTGATAAAACAGCCTTCTTCAACCTGGGCAGGGTGGTAGAGTTTGGCAACACCAAGCAGATATTCACAAACCCCCAGCAGGCACAAACCCAGAACTACATAACTGGCCGCTTTGGCTAAGCTGCCCCCGCACATAGCCGCTCCCCCCCCCGGAGAGAACGGCTATGTGAAAGCACGATCGAACCCATACACAACAAAACAAAACACAAAACCGGAGATGAGGCTGATAGAGGCGGAGATACAGCAGCTTAAATTCAAAATCCTGGATATGGCCGAGCTGGTGCAGTTTCAGCTGGACCATATTGCCCAGGCCCTGGTAAATCTGGACTACGACCTGGCACGGAGAATACGGAAAAAGGAAAAGAAGATAGACCAGTATGACACCAAGATAGACAAGCGCTGCGAGCGAATAATAGCCCTGCACCAGCCCGTAGCGAATGACCTGCGCTTCGTGTTTTCGGTACTGAAGATTAATGGCTACCTGGAGCAGATAGGAGACGGCATTTACAGCATGGCCAGTACCGTACCGGCCCTGAAAGAGCTGCACGACCAGAAGCTGATGAAGAACCTGGGCCTAGAAGGGCTGATAAATGCTACCAAGGAAATAGTAACCGATGCGCTCATGAGCTATTTCAATGAAGATATAGCCCTAAGTCAAGCCGTATTCGATCGGGAAGTACCTGTGCTGGAGCAGTATGATAAGTGCTTCAAACGACTGGTGCAGCGCATAGGCGAAAAACCGGAGCTAGCCGAAAGCCTGGTGCAGCTCGTGCTGATTATCCAGCACCTGCGGCGCATGGCCCGGCTAGGAGTGAGTATTGCGGAAGAAACGATATTTTATCTGAATGGCACGATACGGCGCCATAGCGGCGAAAAAAACCCGTCGGCCGGCTGGGAACACAGTCCGCCGGATACGCAGGAAATATAGTTTTTGCGACAATTGTTTTTCTTCGATTTTTGCACTACAAACTGGTACACATAATCCCACTTTAGATGTTTCGCAATTGGACTACCCAAACCATACGTATACTCGTTGGACTGCTTTTTGTTTTTTCCGGGCTAATCAAGGTGAATGACCCGCATGGTTTTGCCTATAAGCTGATCGAGTATTTCGAGGTCTTTCAGCAGGATTTCAGCTTTCCGGCAGCCTTTTTCATTGAATCGGCCTTCGGGCTAGCCGCCCTTATAGCCGTATTCGAGTGTGTACTGGGTATGCTACTGCTCACAGGCTGGCTGCGGCGCTTCACTACACTGTCCATTTTCGGGCTGATTGTTTTCTTTACGGCCCTCACCTTTTACAGCTGGTATTTCAACAAGGTACAGGACTGTGGCTGCTTCGGCGATTTTCTGCACCTCACGCCCTATCAGTCCTTTATCAAGGACGTAGTGCTGCTGGTGCTGATTAGCTACCTGTTCTTGTATCCCAGTCGCATACGTCCGCTTTTGGGCAATAAAAAAACAAATGCCCTGCTGAGTGTGGTGCTGTGTGCCAGTTTCCCCATAATCGTGCTATCCACCCTGAACAGTGGGCCTGTAGTAGACCTGCTGGGGGCCTGTGTGGGCTGCGACTTCAAAGCGCACACAGAAAACCCCAACGGCCCCAAGGGCATCAAGGAATGGATACCCCTGGACAGCGAGTGTGCGCAGAACGGCATGCAGGGCTGGAGCGTGCTGGTGGTAGTAAAGCAGCTGGAAGATGAAGAGCCGGGGCTGTATGCCCAGCTGAAAGATACCCATGCCAGCCTGGACAGCCAGAAAGTGAGCTTCTTCCTCACCACCGCCAGCCTGAGCAGCGTGCTGAAACCCTGGAAGGAACAGCACAAACCTGCCTACTGCATAGCACGCAATGGCGGCGATGTACTCAAGACCATTATTCGGAACAACAAGGGAGCCCTGCTGCTGAAGGATGGCGTAGTAGTGGAGAAATGGGTGGGACAGGTACCCGATGCGGCCGACATTCAGCGCCTGACAGAGCAATAGAATCCGGGCTATACCCCTCCAAGGCTAGGCAGAAAGCATGGTCCGCGTCCGGCACCCGCGGTTTGTGTATATTCGCGCCATGCCTATTCGGATGTATATGCACCGGGCAGCCTGCGCAAAACTTGCTCTACCCAGGCTGTGGGCCTGCATGCACCCGCGCCCTACCCAAGAGCTGCACCCCTGGACCGGGGGTAATCCCCCAGCGGAAGCGGTACAAGCCCGAGAAGCAAGCCTGAGCCCCCTGCACACATGAGTGTAAAAACCCTGGCCCGGCAAACAGCCATCTATGGGCTTAGCTCGATCGGGAGCCGCCTCATTAACTGGGGCCTAACGCCCCTGTACACCTACTACCTGACCACGGGTGAGTACGGGGTGTACTCCGACCTGCTCACCTTTGCCTTTTACGGCATTGTCGTGCTCACATTTGGGCTGGAAACGGCCTATTTCAACTACTACCCCAAGAGCCGGAACGGAGACCGCATTTATGCCACGGCCTTTAGCTGGATCCTGCTGCTTAGCAGCATCTTCTTGCTGCTTTCACTGCCGTTTCACGTACAGATTGCCGGCCTCATGGGCTACGGCAATGACACGCAGCTGGTTTGGATGCTGCTGCTCATCACAGCCCTGGATTCACTGGGAGCACTGCCCATGGCAGCCCTGCGTATGCAGGAGCGGGCCGTACGCTTTGCCTCCATCACCCTAAGCCATATCCTACTGATGGTGGCGCTGAATCTGATTTTTTTTCTGACGCTGGAGCCCACGGTGTTTTATATCTTTCTGGCCAACCTGTTTGCCAGCGGGCTAAGGCTAGCCCTGAGCCTACACAACAACCTACCCAGACTGAAGCTGGTAGAGAGGCGCACCCTGAGCCTAATGTGTACCTATGGATTCTGGTTTATGGTAAGCGGCATGCTGGGTGTAATGAGCGTGCAGCTGGACCGCAACCTGATTACACGCCTATGGCCGGATGGGCAGCTGTGGCAAGGCAAAGCCTATACCGGAGCGGAACTGAATGGAATCTATTCAGCCATATACAAGGTTGCCATTATCATCACACTTTTCACCACAGCCTATCGGGCGGCTGCCGAGCCATTCCTCTTCAGGCAGGCAAAAAAGAAGAATAGCTTGGAGAATACTGCGCGTATTTTCAACTATTTCACGATGATCAAGATCTTCATCATGCTGGTAACAGGCTGCCTGGCCTATGAGATAGTGAGCTTCAATGGCTTTGGGCTGCTGAGCTTTAGCTTTATCCACCCCGACTACTGGCCGGGCCTACAGGCGGTACCCCTGCTGTTAGCTGCCAATGTTTTCTGGGGTGCCCACCTTAGCTTAGGTATCTGGTACAAGGTAAAGGCCAAGCTCAATTACGCCCTGCTAATATCGGCAGTAGGAGCAGTGGTAACCATCGGGTTAAACAGCTTACTCATTCCATACATGGGCTTTATGGGGGCGGCTGTGGCTACCCTGGTCAGCTACGCTACCCTGGCTATATTGAGCTACAAATGGGGCAACCGGTACTACCCCGTACCCTACCAGGTGAACCGGCTGCTGGTGTACGGGCTCATTGCTTTTGCGCTGGTATGGGGCTTTATGGAGCTTACACTGGCGGGCTACACCCAGGGCTGGTTCAGCCTGCTGAAGATTGGTTGCTGTGTGGCCTTTATCTGGATCGTGCGGCGGCTGGAGCGGAACAACCTGATGCGCACGCACTTTGCCGAGGACTAGTGGCTCAGTATCAACCGAACTGGGGGTAAGGCTAACTCTTGGCCAGGAGCATGTAGGATATACAGCCCGGCAGGCAAGCCTGATAGCGAGAGCAGCTGCCTGCCCGCTGGCAGATCCCAGGTTTTCAGCTCTCTACCCATCACGTCCTGTAGTGCCAGCTGTAGCGGCTGCATAGCCTCAACCCATACTTGATCTGTCGCTGGGTTGGGATACACGCGCAGGGGGCTGGGGGTAGCACCCGCAGAAGAAGCGCGGGAAACGGTGGGGTCGGAGGTAAAGACATAACGCACCAGTATGCCGTCTGAGGGGCCCCCGCCGTAGAAAAACTGGCTGGCGTTCAGGGCGGGGAAACGGGCCTCACCAAAGGTCTGCCCACCCATCACCGTCTGTACACTGTCGGCCGCTGCGGCATATAGCACGTCTGCCGCTGCACCCCCGTAGTAGGAGGCCTGCAAAAGTACTGCCGTATGCGAAAACACAGCCCAGTAGCCATCGGTGGTGCCGCCCCGATATTCGTCCAGAAACCCGGCACGCAGGGTAGGTAGATCGGTGCTGCGAGTCTCGCCTACGGCATACAGCTCACCCTGCTTGCGGTTGACAGCCAGGCCGTGGGCAAACTCGAACTCGCTACCGCCCAGGGCATACGTACTCCACAGGTTTAGCCCGGCCGTATCAAAACGTGCCAGAAACAGGTCTGATCGGCCTACCAAGCTAGGCTGGGTGGGCAGCAGCAGGGGGAAGTTGGGGCTAAAGGTATGGCCCAGCAGCACCGGCTTCCAGGCACTGTCCAGCACCAGGCCGTGCACCTCTTCCTCATCCGTTCCACCCCAGTAGGTACCGCGCCGCAAAGCACCTGCCGAGTCGAGCTTGATCCAGAAAGCATCCTTTGTGCCCGAAAACGCTGGCTGGGCCGCGCCTGGCACATTCAGATCGGGGCTGCTGGTACTGCCGGCCAGGTAGTAGTGTGCGCCCCGGGCATCCACAGCCAGGCCGCCCGGCTGCTCAAAAGCCGTTCCGCCATAGTAGCCCGCCCAGCGGAGTCGACCCGTTGTGTGCACCTTGGCCATCCACAGGTCTCCGCCACCCGGGGGGCTGCCCTGCAGGCCACCCGTGCCCAGGCTGGCCAGGCCACCCGTGGTGGTACCCAGCACAACCACAAAGCCCGATGTATCGATGGCCAGGTGGGTAATGGCATCGATACCCACCTGGCCAAAGTACTGACTCCATAGATACAAGCCCTGTGCATTAAATTTGGCCAAAAATGCGTCTTGATTGCCCCCATAGGCCAGCTGACCCAGGCCAAAGGTAGCAATGGAACCGAGGGTGCTGCCGCCCAGATAGATTGCCCCACTTGCATCTACAGCCACTGCCAGGCCCTCATCGGCCTCGCTCCCACCGAAGTAGGTAGCCCAGCGCAGGCTGCCATTTGCATTGTTCACACCCACTACGGCATCTCTGGCGGGGCCGCCCTTTACCACCTGGCCGGCAGTAGCCGGAAAGTTCTCACTATCGGTATAGCCCGCCCAGGCAAAGCCGCCGTCGGGCAGGGTGGCAATAGACCGGATGGCATCGGCAGCGCTACCCCCTATAAAGGACGAAGACGTGCGCAAAAGAGGATCCACAACGATCGGGCCCGTGGATGCTGCGGCCACTGCCTGGTAGTACAGGCGGGTGCCTACCAGGCGGTGCTGTACCGTCAGCGGGTGCCCATTCGGTCCCTGCCAGGCAGCTGGTATGTGCTCTGCGAGCCTACCCAGGGGGGTGTGCAGGTGCAGGGCATTCTCCTCGGGCTGCAGGTGCGCACCCACCACCTGCCAGTAGAAAGCTGACAAGGCTGCCGCATCCTGTGCCAGGAGGTTGTACTTGAACGAAGCCGCTTGCTCCATCAGCTCGAGGTCTACTCCGGGTGCTATGCCCCGCAGCAGCAGGGTGTGCGCCGCCTGCAGGCCTGCCTGCGCCCTGTGGCTATGCCCCGTGGTGATAAACCGGTACGTAGCTGCATCCGCCGCTACACTGGGCTCGAAAGCGTGCGGACGGGTGGGGAAAAGAAAATCGATCCGGACGGCAGCATCGGAGCCATCGAGGGTGCCAGTGGGCACATAGTGCAGGCCCAGGTCGGACACATAGACCGTAAGGCCCGAAAAACGGGCGTAGTAGCGAATGGCAGCCCCGGCCAGCGGCTGGGTCCATTGGGCCGGATAGGGTACAAATCCGGCGGCACGCACTTCCGCCAGGCCGGCCAAGAGGAAAATGAGGACTGTCAGGCATTTCTTCATCTGGCAATATTAATCAGGTACGTGTTTATTTTTCGTGAAGCAGTACGTCCCAGGCCGCCCGGATGTCGGGATACGAGAAGCCCTTTTGCAGCAGATAGCGTACCACGCGCTCGTATCGCTGCGGGCTGTCTGGCGGCAGCTGGGCCAGCTTTCGGCGCATCAGTTTTTGGATGCGCTGCTGCTGCTCGGCCCCATCCAGGGCCTGCAGGGCAGCCTCGGCGATCGGCCCTGGCACCCCCTTCCGGGCCAGGCCTGCGGCTATTTTTTGCCTACCCCATTGGTTTTGATTGGCCTTGCTGCGCACATACAGGCTGGCAAAGCGCTGCTCGTCCTGGTAGCGCTCATCCTGTAGCAGCCTCAGTATCTCCAGGGCCCATGGGGTGGGGCAGCCCCAGCCCTGCAGTTTCATCAGTACCTCCATAGCACTGCGCTCCTGCTGCGCACAGTAGCGCTGCGCACGGGTCAGCCAGGGCTCCAGGCCTGGCATCATAGGGTATCTCGCTCCTTTTTTGGCAGGGCCGATACAACCAGCTCGTAGCTATGGTCTATCCAGTGGCGTAGCTCCACATCGGGCAGGCTGCCATCCAGGCAGATGGTATTCCAGTGCTTCTTGCTCAGGTGGTAGCCCGGCTGCACCGCCGCATAGCGCGCGCGCAGCTCCAGGGCCTGCGCCGGGTCGCACTTTACACTGATGTACAGGGGCGTGCTATCCAGGCGAATAATCATCCAGATCTTGCCCCGTACCTTCAGCACCAGTGCGTCGTCGCCAAAGGGCATGGTCGGTTCGCTGCCCGGCTTGGCCAGGGCGTAGGCCTGCAGGGTATCTAGCTCTTTCATAGGGATCGAAATAAGGATCGAAAGGTTTTTTTGCCCCGCACATAGTGCTGCCACAGCAGGCTGCCCGGGTAGTAGCCTGCCAGCTGGTGCAGCCGACGGGGAGGCTGCAGCCGGCGGCTGCGCCAGGCGGAACGAAGCCTACCCCAGAAGGAGAGGTGGGCACGAATAACGGTCCAGGTAAGTGCCGGGCGCAGGCGCAGCAGCTGCACAAGGCCCCATACTCCGTCCAGGCAAAGGCGGAAGCCCAGCATCCGCACTGCCGAGCCCAGGGGGGCATTCTTTGCATACGTCAGCAGGCTATTGCGGATGTTGTAAAACACCTTTCGTGGGTGGCCCATGGGTAGGCTAGCTCCACCCAGGTGGTACACCAGGCTTTTCGGCTCCACCCATATTTCGTAGCCTGCATTCTGGGCACGCCAGCAGAAATCGATCTCCTCCATGTGTGCGCCGAATCCTTGGTCGAAGAGGCCAAGCTGGCGAATAACCGAGGTGCGTATGAGCATACAGGCCCCAGATGCCCAGAAAACAGGCCGCGCGTCATCGTACTGCCCCTTGTCTGGCTCCAGTGTGCCGAAAATACGGCCCCGGCAAAAGGGAAAGCCCCAGGCATCGAGCCAGCCCCCTGCGGCCCCGGCGTACTCGAAGCAGGTGGGCTGGCGATAGGAACGGATTTTGGGCATAACGGCGGCCAGGCGGGGATTTTGCTCGGCCAGCGCCACCAGGGGGGCCAGCCAGCCTGGGGTGCAGGCCACATCGGTGTTCAGCAGCAGTACGTAGGTGCTCTCTATCTGCTCCACGGCCAGGTTGTTTCCATGCGCAAAACCCAGGTTCTGTGCAGGCTGCAGCAGGCGGGCATCGGGGTAGTGTGTGCGCAGCCAGGCTGCCGAGCCATCTGTGCTGGCATTATCCACCATACACAGCTGCAGCTGCGGCCAGCCGGCTGGCTGTAGCGTGGGCATAAACTGCTGGAGCAGGTGTTTGCCGTTCCAGTTTACAAGCACAAGGGTAACCGTAGCAGGCACGGGTGGGGGCAGGGTAGCTATAGTCCGAGTTGGCTAATATCCAGGCCCGGTATGTTGGGCAACATGCCCTGGGTAATCTTGCTCATTTCCTGCCGGGCGGCCTGCTCGGCCTTCTCCAGGGCGTTATTGGTGGCAGCGGCTATCAGATCTTCCAGCATTTCCTTGTCCTGCAGCACGTCTGCCTCCAGCTGTACGTGCAAGATCTGGCGTGCGGCGTTGGCTGTTACCCGTACCATGCCCCCGCCGGCCATGCCCTCTACGGTGATATCGGCCAGCTTCTTCTTTGCCTCTTCCAGGCGCTGCTGCATTTCCTGCATCTTGCCAAACATATCTGCGATATTCATGCTATTCAGAATTTGTTATCCGATTGGGTACCCAGCGGAGAACAAAGGTAGGCCTTTGCACTTGCATGGGGTTACACAGGGGCAATTTCGGTATTTTTCATTCAGCCAACCGAGGGCAGCTGTAGCGCAGGAGGTGCCGACCAGCGGTGCTTGTGCCGCACAAGGAACACTTCAGGCCGGAGTTACGGGAGATTCCGGCGACTGCGGGGCCACCAGCAGGGTCTGTTCCCGGTCCAGGACTACCTGGCCTACAGCCAGCTTTTTGTGCTTTCGCACATACTTGCGTTCGGTATAGCTCACGGTGGCCAGGCTGGCCCGTCGCTGCTTGCTAAACCAGGCTGCCAGGCCAGCGGCATATTCCAGTACGGCGGGCGGAACCTCCTGTTTCGCATGGGCCCGGCGGAGCACCACATGGCTACCCCGTACGTCTCGGGCATGCAGCCACAGGTCGTGCTTGTGGGCGTAGCCAAAGGTCAGTCGGTCGTTGCTGGTGGCATTCCGGCCTACCAGGATTTTGAATCCCTGATATTCAAAGCGGCGAAAGGGGGCCGCGGGGGCATCCCCGGTAGCAGCCGTATCGGCTTCGGGCTGGGGGTATCGGCTCATAAAGGCCTTGAGTGCCTCCGGGCCATCTACCTGCTGAAAATCGGTAAAAGCCTGGGTCGCCGCCGCAGCTGCGGCCTGTAGCTGGGGCAGCTGGGCCTGTAGCCACTGTAGGCGCTTGCTGCGGTCCTTCTGCTTCCGGTACCAGCGGGCGGCCTGCTCGGCAGCGGGCAGCAGGGGGTCCAGCTGCACCCGCAGCACCCCGGCCCGATACAGGTCTTCCAGTTCGATTGCCTCCATACCGGGCCGGATACGATGAAGGTTGGCCATCAGCAGGTGGCCTATCTCTTCGGGCGGACGCTCGGCCAGCAGGGCTGCCAGGGCCGCCTCCCGGTCGGCATGGCGGGCGGTAGCCAGGCGGTACTGCCGGTGCACCCAGTGGGCCACACGGGCATACCGGTGCTGATGCTGCTGCTGCCGGTAGTACTGGCGCACATGGGTGGCCAGGGCCTCGGGCAGGGGCAGGCGGGCCAAACCCGGCAGGGGATGCAGGCAAAAAACCGGGCGGCCCGCCTGCTCGCCCACCGTAGCACTGCCATCGCAGCAGTGGGCCAGGTAGTGGGCCGGGGTGTACGTGTGCGCCTGCATATACTGCCGCATGGCATCGTCTATCCACCTGGGCACATGCGTGGGGGGAACAGACGGCAGCAAGCTGGCAGGGCAAACAAGGCTAAGAGCTGCAAGATCGAGCTGGCCCGGGCTACGAAAAAACAGGGGGGAGTCGGCTTTCTGCCTGGCCTGCCAGCAGGCGTAGCCACGGGGGCCAAAGAAGGCCAGGTAGAGCGTTCCGTGCGGAAAGCGCAGAGCCAATACACGGTCGTTCTCGGCTATTTCGAGTTTCTGCAGAACCTGGCCTACCACCGGTGCCAGCACATCGGCACTATTGCTCCGCTTGCGGGCAAGGTGCGATACGGGCAGGCAGTAGCTGAACGTGCCAAACCCTATGCGCCAGTGGTGTGGCGCGGCGGCGGCTGGGGCAGTCCACTCCAGCACCAGTTCATCGCGCTGCTGGGTGAAGGCTGCCGTGCAGCGGCTACCCACCAGCGGCTGGCTGAGGTACACCAACTGCCAAAGAACCGGATAAGCTACCGTATGCTGCATAGGCGCGAGCAGAGGGGAAAAAAAGACCGGCACGAGGCCGGTCTGGGGTATAGCGTACAGGCGAGCAGACTGCTAGCCTATGTTGTGCATCATCTTGCGAATTCGGCCCGAGAGCAGCAGCAGCACCAGGCCCAAAAACATCACCACCAGCGCAATGCCTAGAAAGAAGGTGGAGTAGTTGAAGTTGGAGCGGATGAACACCAACAGGCCGGCAAAGATGTTGGCGATAAATACGCTGCCAAACCAGACACCCATCATAAGCGAACCCAGCCGGGGCGGTGCCAGCTTGGTAACCATGGATAGGCCAATGGGGGAGAGGCAGAGCTCGCCAAAAGTATGGAAGACGTACGTGAACATGACAAACCAGATGCTGGCCATTACCGTGCTATTGGCCTCCACCTCCAGGGCAGCCATGTACATGAAAAGAAAGCCAGCACCTGCCAACACGATGCCAATACCCATTTTGGTGGGCGTATTGGGTTCCAGTTTTGCCTTGGAGAGCAGCGTCCACAGCAGGGCAAACAGGGGGGCAAAGACAACGATCATCAAAGGATTGAGCGACTGGAAGTAGGCCGTATCGAAGGTGAAGAGTCCGGCCATGTCTTTGTTTACGTGGTTCTCGGTAAAGAAGGTGATGGAAGTGGGGGCCAGGTCGAAGCCGGTCCAGAAGGCAATGTTGAACACCGCCAGGATCACCAGGGCCCAGATGCGGTCTTTTTCCACCTTGGTAAGGGGGGTGGATGGGGTGCTGGCGGTGGCGGCCTTTTTCTTTGTCTTCGGCTTCATGCCGGCATCACCCAGGTATTTTTTTCCGAAAAGCACATAGACGAGCAGGCCCAGAAACATACCCGCGCTGGCTGCACCAAAGCCCCAGCTGTAGCCCATATAGCCCGACTCGGGCGAACGAAACCACCCGCACACAATGGGTGCCACCAGTGCACCCAGGTTGATGCCCATGTAAAAAATGGTAAAGGCGGTGTCCTTGCGCTTATCGCCCGGCTCGTACAGGTCTCCCACCACAGTCGAGATGTTGGGCTTAAAAAAGCCGTTTCCGAATGTGATCAGGATCAGGCCGAAAACAAACACGTAAAAATCGTTGCTCACCGCCAGCATGGCATATCCCAGCCCCATCAGTAGGCCACCCATCAGGATAGACCTGCGCTGGCCAATGAAGGCATCGGCCAGAAAACCACCCAGTAGGGGGGTCAGGTAAACAAAGGCCTGAAAAAAGTTGGCAATCAAGCCAGCCGTTTCCTCGGTAAGGCCCAGGCCCGCCATGCCTTCCTTGCCCGGATCCTGTATCACGGCGGCAGCCATGTAGAGACCCAGAATGGCGCGCATGCCATAGTAGCCAAAGCGCTCCCACATCTCTACGGTAAAGAGCAGGTACAACCCCTTGGGGTGTCCTTTTCCGGTTTTAGCAGTTTCCAAATTTCTAGGGGTTTTAGGGAATAGTTCTTTACAGGATTGCACAAAAATACACGAATTCTTTTTCGCTCCTAGTGCCTGCAGAGGTCAGGTCTACACTACCTAATTACACGCACAGGCCAGCCTGGCGGACCCTGGCGAGAGACCAGTGGTTCTGTGGCCAGCTTTGTAGCAGCCTGCACAGTGGGTAGCCAGCCTGGGTATCGGGGCTGAAGGGAAACGGAGACCGGGCATTGAATCGTACGCGTGTGTGGCAGAGTGGGCTGGAACACGAAAAAAAGGACACCCTATAGCCCCTCTTTTTGTGGTATCTTTGCGGCCCTACCATTAACCACGCTTCGCGAAACATGGAGTTTTTGTCTGCCCTCAGCGATATGCTGCAATACATCAAGCCGGAATACATCATTCAGTCGGCGGGGCCCTATCTGCTGGTAGTGCTAGCAGGCATCATCTTTGCCGAAACAGGCCTGATGGTGGGCTTTTTTCTACCCGGAGACAGCCTGCTGTTTCTGGTGGGCCTGTACACAGCCACGGGCTTGATTAGCGTTCCGCTGGTGGTGGTGCTGGGTGTGCTGATGGTGGCTGCCATTGTGGGCGACCAGACGGGCTACATCATTGGCCGCAAGCTGGGCCCGGCACTTTTCCGGAAGCCGGAGAGTCGTTTTTTCAAGCCGCAGTACATAGCACGCACCAAGTCCTTTTACGATCGGCACGGGGGCAAAGCCATCATTCTGGGCCGCTTTGTGCCCATTGTACGCACCTTTGTGCCCATGATAGCGGGGGTGGCCAACCTGGAGTATCGGAAGTTTGTGTCGTACAACGTAATAGGCGGCATTGTATGGATAGGCAGCATGACGCTGCTGGGCTACCTGCCGGTGGCGCTGGCCGGGCCGCGCCTGGCCGAGCAGTACATCAAGCCCAATGTGCACTACATTACGCTGGGCATTATCCTCGTCAGCGCGGTGCCCATCCTCACCACCTACCTGAGTGAGCGGCGGCGCAGCAAAGCCCAAAAAGGGGCATGAGCACAATTGCCGATCGGCTGCAGGCCGTAAAGGCCTCGCTGGCAGAAGCCTGTAGGGCGGTGGGCAGGCTACCCGAGGAGGTAAAACTGGTGGCGGTAAGCAAAACCTTCCCGGTATCGGCAGCGCAGGCAGCCTGTGCCGCCGGGCAGATGGACTTTGGCGAAAACCGTGTGCAAGAGTACCTGCAGAAGCAGCCCCTGCTGCCCGCAGCACACTGGCACCTGATAGGCCCACTACAGACAAACAAGGTGAAGTATGTGGTGGATACGGTGCACCTGATCCACAGCCTGGATAGCGAGCGGCTGGCGAGCGAGATACAGAAGCGAGCGAAGAGGCCCGTGGATTGCCTCATACAAATCAATATATCGGGCGAGGGACAGAAAAGCGGTATTCCGGCAGAAGAGCTACCTGGCCTCCTGCGCTGCCTGCCCCAGTATCCACAGGTGCGGGTGCGGGGAATGATGGGGATAGCAGAGCTGACGGAGGATACGAACCGGATCCGCAGCCAGTTTGCCCGACTAAGGGGGCTATACGACCAGCTGGGGAGGCAAACCAGCGAACAGGTGCAGATGCAGCACCTGAGCATGGGCATGAGCGGAGACTATGCCCTGGCCATTGCCGAGGGAGCCACGATGGTGCGCATTGGCTCGGCCATTTTCGGTGGCCGCAGCTAGAGTAGCCGTTTAGGCATCGTCTTCCTCATCCTGGGGGGCTGGGTCATTTATTACCAGCTTCACGCGCTTTACATGCGTATCGGTGGCAGTTAGCACTTGTAGTTCGAAGCGGCCTGCATGCAGGTAGGCTCCGGTGGGGGGCAGGCCCCCGTACAGGGCCAGTACCAGTCCGGCCAGTGTACCATGGCCGCCCCGGTAGGGCTCAAATTCCGCCTCTGGCAGCCCAGCTAGCCGGCATACATCCACCAGGGGCATGCGGCCAGATATAACGAAGGCATTGTCGGCCAGGCGGGTGTAGCCGGGGTCGTGGGTGTCGCCTTCATCCCGAATGTCGCCAAATATCTCCTCCAGGATATCTTCCAGCGTAATGATGCCACTGGTACCCCCGTACTCATCCACCACAATGGCCATGTGCTGCCGCTGCTGCTGAAAAGCCCGGAGCAGGGTATTTAGCCGCTTGGTATCGGGCACATAAAAGGGCTGCCGGATCAGCTGCTGCCAGTTCTGCAGCTTGTCGGGCTGCTTTAGCAGGTCCTTCACATACAGGATGCCCATAATGTGGTCCAGGCTAGCGCGATAAACGGGTATGCGCGAATGGCCATACGCGCGGGCCGCCTGCCACACCGTTTCCGGGCTTGCCGTGTCGGGCAGGGCGCGCACATCCACGCGTGCCCGCATAATGCTGCGCACGGCCGTCTGGTCCAGGTCTACCAGCGCACGCAGAATGCGCTTTTCCTCCGCTGGCGACTCCGTTTCCGGCGTGTGCAGGATAGCCTCCTTTAGCTGCCGGGCCGTCATGCCCTCGCCTTGTTCATCCCAGGCCTGGTGGGCATACTGCGCCAGGCGGCCCAGCACGCGTCCGGGTAGGTATAGCACATAGTAGGCAGGCAAGAGCGGCAAGGTGCCCCAGCGCAAGACAGCGGCCGGAAATGCCGCCCCGAACAAACGGGGCTGATACTCGCCCACAAAAAGCTGAGCCAGAAGAGCAACAAGAAATAGCACGAGATAGAACCCAGCCGTAGCCCCGGCTGGCCAGAACGAGCGAAACAGAAACGCGAGGCTAAAAACCCAAAGCAAAATGGCGAGCGTATCGGCAATAGCGAGTGTGCCCAGAAAAGTACGCGGCTGCTCGTAGAAGGTCCGGAGCCAGCGCTCACTCAGGCCCCGGGCCCGCTGCCGCAGGCGCAGCTGCTGGCTGCCCGGCAGGCCAAAATAGGCAGACTCGTAGGCAGACAATAAGCAGGAAAAACCGAGCGAAAAAAGTGCCAGAATCAGGTAGAGCATCTGTATCGCGATGGAATGAGTGGGGCTATGAAGATAACAGTCTGTTCAAGAATACTCACAAGAGCTGAAGCTGCTGAAACAGGCGATGCATGGCCCGGGGCATGGGGTGGGCAGGCAGGGCTGCCAGGGGCACCCACTGCCAGTGCAGGGCCGGCGGCGGGGCCTGCCTGGCTAGGTATAGCTGCATCTCAAAATGCGTAAAAATGTGCGAAAAGAGCGGGGCATCTGGGCCCGCCAGCTCCTGATAGGGCAGGGTGTACAGGCCCTGCCAAAATCCCTCGGGCTTTTGCACCAGCGCCAGTTGCTGGTCTTGGATATGGAGGTAAAACGTGAAAGGGCGGCGCGGCTTGGCTTGTTTCTTGCCCCTGGTGGGCAGTTGGGCCTGTAGGCCCCTGCTATAGGCCGCACAAGACGCTCGCAGGGGGCAGTAGGGGCAGGCAGGGCGGGTGGGTGTGCACAGGGTGGCCCCCAGCTCCATCATAGCCTGATTGTGCGTATAGGCATCCTGGCTCAGCCGCGCCAGGTCATCGGCCTGTGCCTGAAAATGTTTTTTGGCGGCAGGCGTGTCTATGGGCGTATCATCTGCATACAGGCGGGCCAGTACACGAAACACATTGCCGTCTAACACGCCCACCTGGCTATCAAAGGCAAAACAGGCAATGGCGCGGGCGGTGTAGGGCCCCACACCCCGGAGGGCAAGCAGGCCGGGCACATCCGGCGGAAAGTGGCCCTGTTGCACAATCTGCCTGGCGGCAGCCTGCAGGTTTCGGGCACGGCTGTAGTAGCCCAGGCCCTCCCAGGCTTTCAGCACAGCAGCTTCCTCTGCATCCGCCAGGGCTGCCACGGTGGGAAACCGGCGCAGAAAACGCTCGTAGTAGGCAAGCCCTTGGTTTACGCGTGTTTGCTGCAGGATCACCTCGCTGAGCCAAATGGCGTAGGGGTCGCGGGTTTCGCGCCAGGGTAGGTCCCTCTTGTGGTGTAGGTACCAGCTTTTAAGCCCTTGCAAGGCAGTATCCATGATCCTCAAAAAATAATTTATCCTGAATAAATTTTACCCTAAATTTGCTGTTAATAGTTTTACCAGTTATTAACACCGGGTTTGGCGCAGGCCAAAACCCAAAGTACGTAATCCTGCTAACTAAATTTTTTCGCTACTGTGACCAAAGCCGAGATTGTAAGCAAAATAGCCCAGAAAACCGGGCTGGAGAAGGCCGATGTGAGTGCCTCGCTAGAGGCCTTCTTCAAGGTTGTGAAGTCCTCCATGGCCGAGGGAGAGAACATCTACATCCGGGGCTTTGGCAGCTTCGTAGTTAAGAAACGGGCGAAAAAAGTGGCCCGCATCATTTCGCGCAATAAGCCAATTGTTATCAACGAGCACTACGTGCCCACCTTCAAGGCTGCAAAAGTCTTTATAGACAAGGTAAAAGAGAGCGACAAAATCAAGACGAAAGAGGAATAATGCCGAACCAGCCACTCGAAGGGAAAAAACCGATTCGGACGAAACAGACCTACGTTTTACAGCTTGCGCTGATAGCACTGGGTGTCGTGGCGCTGGTGTTTCTCTCCTTCACAGACCGAAAGGCCCTGGTGCAGGCTGGGCCACCGGCAGCCGCTGCTGGGGCAGCTATGCCAGAAGGGAAGGAAAGGGCCCAGGCCGACACCGAGCCACTGCAAGCTGGAGACCTGGAGGCACTGACTGAAGCCCAGCAGCGCAACTGGCAAGCAAGCCAGCAGCAGCTGGCAGGGGCCCGCCAAGCGGCAGACTCGGCCACAGTGCTCCGGCAGCTGGTGCAGCAGGCCAGGCAGGACAATCGGCCAGACTATGCCGGCTACTACGCTGGCCTGCTGGCAGCAAAAAGCGAACAGGCTACCGACCACCTGGAGGCGGCACAGCTGCTAAGCCTGGCCCGGCGGCAGTACAGCCAGCTAAAGCAAGCGCAAATAACGGTGCGTAAGCTTAACACCGAAGCCATAGCCCACTACCGGGCCTATCTGGCTGCACAACCCGCAGATGCCCTGGCCCAAGTGGGCCTGGCCAGCAGCCTGGTACAGAGCGATACACCCATGGACGGTATACGTGCCCTGCGCGAACTGGCAGAAAACAAGCAAGCTAGTGTAGAGGTACAATACCGGGCCAATATGGAGCTGGCAACCTTTTCTATCCAGACACAGCAGGCGGAAAAAGCCCTTAGCCGACTATCTGTATGTATGGCACTGAAACCGGCAGAATTTGAGCCCTACTATCTGGCCGGACTCGCACACAAAATGCAACAACAAGCGGAAAAAGCAAGACCCTTGTTTGAAAAAGCCTTATCTTTGGCCCCCAACACTGAGATTCGGTCGGAGATTCGGGCCCTGATGGGAGAGGAATCCCAGACGATACAATAAGAGAGTAAGACACAGTAAATTTCCACGTATATGCCCTGCGGTAAAAAGAGAAAGCGTCACAAAATGTCGACCCACAAACGCAAGAAGCGTCTTCGCAAGAATCGGCACAAGAAGAAGAACAGGTAGTTCTTCGCCCTGGGCAAAGCACCAGGGGCCTGAGTAGCACAGATGCTGTGCCGCTATACAGGCACACAAGCACACCCATACGCAGGTACGCCGATTTAGCGAAAGGTATACCCAAAATAACCATGCCTTGGCGAATGAGCTATTAGTAAGCAGCACCGAAGAGGGGCTACAGCTTGCGATCCTGGAGAATAGACGCCTTGTTGAACTTCAGTATGAGAAACGCAACAACCTGTTTGCGGTAGGAGATGTTTTTCTGGGCAAGGTAAAGCGTGTTTTACCTGCCCTGAATGCCGTTTTTGTAGACATTGGCTACACAAAAGATAGTTTCCTGCACTACAGCGACCTGGGTCCTCAGATTGAGACACAAACCCGGTACCTCAAGTCTGTGCTCAGCTCCAACGGGCGGCACATAGCGCTAGACAAGCTGGAGGCCGTGCCAGACATTGACAAGCACGGCAAGATAAGCGAGGTGCTAAAGACGGGCCAGGTCATTCTGGTTCAGATCATGAAAGAGGCCATTAGCAGCAAGGGGCCCCGGCTGGCTAGCCAGCTATCTCTTGCTGGTCAGTACTGCATTCTGCTACCCTTTGGCGGGGGGGTTTCGGTAAGCCGAAAAATGCACAGTGGCGAGGAAAAGAAGCGCGTACGCAAGATTCTGGAAACCTGGAAGCCCCGGCACATGGGTGTCATTGCCCGTACGGCAAGCGAGGGGGTAGAGGCAGAAAAACTACAGGCCGACCTGAACCAGCTGCTAGCACGCTGGAACGCCATGGTGGAGGAACTGGTGGGGGCCAAACCGCCCCGAAAAGTGCTGAGTGAGATAAACCGGACCAGCAGTGTACTGCGCGACATGCTTTCCATCGGCTTCGATTCCATCCTGACGGATAGCACCAGTGTGTACGAAGACCTGATGGCCTACGTAAACGAGCAGCAGCCAGACCTGAAGCGGGCTGTGCAACTCAAGAAATCGCGCGAGGGACTATTTGAGCAATATGGCGTGGAAAAACAGATCAAAGGTGCCTTTGGCAAGACCGTAAACCTGGGCAGTGGGGCCTACCTGGTGGTAGAGCACACAGAAGCCCTGCACGTGATAGACGTGAACAGCGGGAGCCTGCGCATGCCCAGCCTAAGCCCGGAGGAAAATGCCCTGCGTATAAACCTGGATGCAGCCAGTGAGATAGCCCGACAGCTACGGCTGCGCGATATGGGCGGAATTATCGTGATCGACTTCATCGATATGCGCAGCGCCGAAAGCAAGAAAAAGGTTTTTGAGCAGCTGAGTGATGAGATGAAGAAAGACCGGGCCAGGCACACCATCCTGCCCATGAGCCGCTTTGGCCTCATACAGGTTACGCGCCAGCGGGTGCGGCCCGAGGTGAACATCAGCACCGAAGAGGTGTGCCCCAGCTGCGGCGGCACCGGCAAGATAAATCCCTCGATACTGCTGGCAGACGAGGTGAACCGAAATGTGGATTTTCTATTCCGCAAGAATAAAATGAAGCAGCTAAGGATGAAGATGAATCCCTTCCTGGCTGCCTACTTCACCAAAGGTTTCCTCAGTAGCCCCCGCTTCAAATGGCTGAAGCGATATGGAAAGTGGGTGCGTATAGATGCGGTAACCTCCATGCCTTTCACCCAAGTGCGTTATTTTGGCGAGGGTGACGAGGAAATAAAACTGGACTAGAGCACGGGGGGAGGAGCACGACACCTGTCTCGCAAAGGCCACTACTCCTCCCCTGGCTCGGGCATAGGTACACACAGGTACACCCGCTGCGACCTAGTGAATAAGCACCGTTCGGGCTACGGTAGTATTGGCCGTATGCAGCCGTATACTATAGGCACCCGGCTGCTGAATACCGATGCTCTGCCGCCAGGGCAGTATAGCGGTATCGATGGTATGACGCTGTACCGTGCGCCCAAGGGGATCTACTACTTCTATCCAGGCACCAGCCAGTGGCTGGCTACCACTCAGTTGTAGCTGCCCGCTACTGGGGTTGGGATAGAGTGTCCAGGCTAGCTGGCCCGTACTACCCTTGGCACGAGCGGTAAGCTGGCTCACTTCTATACCACTGGCTATCTGGGCTTGGCAGCTATTCGCATCTTGCACCCATACTTGATAGGTGCCCGCGGGCAAATCCTGAAGCGGACTGGGCAAAAAGCTGGTGGGAGGATTGGCATTCGTACTTACACCAAAACGAAGCACGCCTGTGCCACCGCTGGCCGTGGCCATAATTTCTCCGGTAGCGCGGGCCTCTGCCATACCGGCGAATGCCGCAGGGCCAGGTACAACGGCAGAAAGTGAACTCGCGCAGCTGGCGCCACTCGGATGATTGGAAACAGCCAGGCTGATGGTACCTGCGGGTAAATCGAACAAGGTATAGGGATTGGCCGGGATGGGTACCCATGCCTGACCTGCCTGCTGCATATAGTAGCTACCGGCCGGACTAAGTGACAGGGTAAGCGACCCATCTGTGGCACCCGGGCAGCTAGCTGCGGTAGTGGTGTGCTGTACAGAAAATGGCAGCTGGCTACCCTGGTTTATAACAAAGCTGAGGGTATAATCGCATGCACCACCACCGCTGCTGGTAGATATTTGATAGGGGCCGGTATAGGCATTGGGCGCAAAGCCATCCAGTGTAAAGGGGTTGCTGGTTACGGGGCTCCAGGTGTTTCCGTCATAAAAGTAATAGGTGCCGGCGGGACTAATGGTCAACTCTACTGAGCCATCATTGCCCAGGCAACCGGCCGGAGTAGTTGATTGGCTAACGGTAAAAGCTAGCTGTTGCCCTACGGCAATAGTGCCACCCAACTGGTTGTAGCAGCCCGGTTGGTTATTGTCTGCCGGAGTGGTGGCCTGTGTGGTTACATCCCAGGCATAAACCCGATAGGCACCGGGTGCCAAGCCCGTAAAGCTGACCTGGCCGCCAGACGGTGTATGCAGCTGGCCCGCAACAAAAGCGCCTGTGGCAGCTGAGTACAGGCCTAGCCGAAGGTCCGACTCCGCATAACTATAGTTGGCCGTGATGCCACCAATATTTATCTGGCCGGTGCTGCCGGGGCAGGCAGAGGCGGATGCACTGGGTGCCGCTGCCTGGATCTGGTTGTTGGAGGCCGATATACTTACATTTGTGGCTATGCGCTGCCAATCATCATCATGAATGGTGCCAATGTTACATGCGGCGCAAAGAAGTGGACAGGAATGTACACCGCAGTTCAGGCGAACATACAGGTCATAGCTACCTGCGGACAGGCCCGAGATGGTAGCACCGGCAAAGGTGTGGTCTACCCAACCCGGACTGGCAGGGGTAGCAGTGGTAGAGGCCGGAAAAACGGCAAACTGTAAGTCTTCGGGCGTAAATGTCTCGGTGCCAATCACATTGGCAGCAGAGAGCTGAATGGAACCACCCTGGCCACTACATACTGCATTGGTTACGGTATAGTTGGCAGCTGGGCTGGCATTCACATAGGCAATGTCGCCATCGTCGGTATAGATGGTTTGGGCAAAAGACAACCTCGCCAGTAGGGTGAGGAGTAGGAAAATAGGGGTGCGCAGGGGTGCCATATTGTTTGTTTTGGGTAATGAATGTGTTTGACTGAGTGTGGTTGTACGCAGTGGGCCTGCATTGCGTTATCTTGCGGTGTATGAAGGCAGACCGCCTGGCCCCCGCCGGCCTCCTCCGCTTTACAGGCTGGCACATGCTTACCACCAGCCTGCTGCTGCTGGGCTATATGGGCTACTATATCTGCCGGTCCAACTGGGCGGTGGTAACACCCCTGCTACTAAAGGAGTATGCACTGATGGGCCTGACCATGGCCCACATCCAGTGGATAAGCAGTTTTGGGCTGGGTATGTATATGCTCGGCAAGGTTGTGAATGGAATACTGGGCGATTTTATCGGAGGCAAGCTGATGTTTGTGCTGGGCATGGTCCTCTCGGTAGTGGCCACCCTGTACATGGGCCTGGCGCTGGGCTTTGGTACGCTGTTTATTGGGTGGGGGGCAAACCGGCTGGCCCAGAGCATGGGCTGGGCAGCCCTGGTAAAGAGTGTGGCACGCTGGTTCAACTATTGGCACTACGGCCAGATAATGGGTATCCTCAGCCTCAGCTACTTGTTTGGAGACAGCCTGGCACGCATTTTCCTGGGTTACCTGATTGAGGATGGCTTTGGCTGGCGTGGGATATTTTACTTTAGTGCCGCCGTACTATCCACTGTAGCGCTGATTACCTGGTGGATGCTGCCCGGCTCGCCCGAGCAGAAAAAACTACCGCCCGCGCGCATCAATCCACAAAACCTTTTTGGCGAGGCTGGGGACAAACCGCAAGCTTACGGCATGCTTCGGCTGATAAAGCCCTTCTTTTCGCATCACGCCTTCTGGCTAGTGGCCCTCATGAGTTTTGGTCTAACGGGTGCCCGGGAGCTGATTAATCAGTGGAGTGTACTTTATCTGGAAGAAATCAGTGGGATGGCCGCTGGAATGGCGGCCCGCTATAGTGCCATTTTTTCCTTTGTGGGAGGTATTTCGGCCTTGATCTTTGGTTTTGGCACAGATAGATGGGCGCGTGGCAAGCGAGGAGCCCTTATACTGGGCTCCATGGTCCTGCTGCTGCTCATCAGCCTGGCATTTTATGCTGCCGGGCAGCGCAGCTCACTGTGGGCAAGCCTGGTAGGGCTTGGGGTAGTGGGTTTTCTGCTGATCGGGCCCTATACTTTTTTGGCAGGTGCCATTGCGCTGGACCTGGGAGCCAAGAAGGCCTCGGCTACGGCTGTGGGCCTGATAGATGGGGCTGGCTATCTGGGTGCCTTGTCCAGTGGCATCGTGGCGGCCTACCTGCTGCGGCAGTACACGTGGAACGCGCTTTTTCTGCTCATAGCCCTGCTGTGCAGCCTCACAGCGCTGGCTGCTTTCCTATACTGGCGCAGCTACGAGCGGGCTAGTAAACCTGCCGCCGCTGGCGGAGCGACTGGCGAATAAGGCCGAGCAGCAGTCGTTCGTCTGGAACGCCGGTGTGGTGCAAGGTCTGGTTAATAATCACGCGAGGGACACCCCGGATTCCGTACTGCGCAACCAGCTCCGGAAACTGCGTGGCATTTACGATGTTCGTGCGAATGTAGTAGGGATTTACGATGGCAAACTGATTGGCCAAGTGGGCCGCTACCGGGCAGTAGAAGCAGGTGGGCGTAACGAACACGTCCAGGGTAATCAGCTCATCTATGGCCTGCAGCTCGTGCACAACAGAAGAAGAAAGGCTGGTTTCGGCCCCAGAGGTCATGGCTATTGCCCTCAGAAAAGAATTCAGCTCGTAGCCGGACGGGATGCCATAGTAGCGTATGTGGTGGTCTACCTCGCCCAGCAGGCGTATAGCGGGTAGCCAGCGGATGTACAAGGCGCTGTCCAGCTCATCCAGGCTCTTTACCTCCTGCTGGTGCAAGCGGATGGATGAACTACAGGCAGCAAAATGCGCGGCAAAACGTGCTGTCCACTCGCTGTTACACACATTTTTGACAAACCGATCGCGAAAGCATTTTTGCCTTGCATAGGTATACAGGCTTACCGGAGCCTGCACATGCCGACCCAGGTACTCGGTTATTTCTGCCGCCTGTCCCTTTGAAAACATGGGATGGTAAGGCAAGAAACCACCTCAAAAGTTCCGTGCAGGGCTACAGGAACCGGAAATAGCTGCTACACGGGCAAATTTATTGCTCTATGGGATTGGCCAATCCCACAAACTGTAGCACCGCGGCCAATAAGCACAAGCCCAATGCCAGCCACAGGATGGGCCGGTGCAGTAGCACTGCCTGCTGCACATAGCGCGGCATTCGGTTGGCCTGCAGATATTGATCCAGGTGGCGGAGGGATGCAGCCATATCCTGGGGGTACCCGGGCGTGTAGATGCGGCCAGCCGTATGACTACATATCTGGCGAAGATAGTTTCGTGCAGACTGCGCGTCAGCCGTGTCGCCCAGATAAATACCCTGCACGGCTACCTGATGTGCCCGTGCATAGCGGGCCACCGCCTCTGGGTCCATCATGCCCGTATTGTTCTGTGCATCGGTTACCAGGATTAAAATACGATCCGAAGCCGTAGCCTGGCTTAACCGCTGGATGCCCAGGCCAATGGCATCGCCCAGATTGGAACCTGCCGGGGGTATCATGCCCACATGTACCTCTGCCAGCTGGGCTAGCAGATAGGGATGGTCTTGTGTAATGGGCACAAATGACAGGGCCCGCTGAGCAAATAGACCCAAGCCTATACGGTCCTGCGGGCGCTGCTGAACGAACTGGCTGATAGCGTGGCGCGCCACTGCCAGCCGGTTGGGCTTCCAGTCCGTAGCCAGCATACTGCTAGATATATCCAGCATGATCACCACCTCCAGGCCGCGGCCAGTGTCTTGAGCAGTACGCACGTAGCGTACCGGCCGGGCCAGTGCCACAACTAGCAGGAGCCAGGCTAGTAGATAGCAGGCGGGTACCAGTACACTCAGCAGCCAGCCGCCGGGCCCAGGGGCAGGCGCGTAGGTATACTGCAGGGCTATGCGGCGCCGGCGCCGAAACCTGCGGTAGAGCCAGAGCGCAGGTAGCCCCAGCACAAAGGCAAACATCCAGGGATACTCAAAGCTCATGGCGGGCCTGTAGATAGTGTGCTTTGTATAGTGCCTGTAGCCGCGCATGCAGCTGGCGCAGCTGATCGACGGGGGGCTGTTTTCGGCCATATATGGCCTCGGTCTGCATGCACTCGCACTGGTAGAGCACAAGGCTGTCGGGCAGGCGGAGGCGGGGCAGGGCCTGCTGTACCTCTGCGGGTGTCAGGCTGAACCACTCAGGCTGACTACCCAACTGCTCCTTCCAGAGGTGAGAGACCCGTGTGAGGTATTGCGCCGGTTCGGTCTCCATCAGGGCCTGGCATTGCCGCAGCTGGCGTAGCCCGCGCTGATAAGCGCTGTGTAGGCGATAGCGCCGCCATAGGCGGTAAAGGGGCCGCCGGGCCAGCAGGGCCAGTAGTAGCGCAAGTAGTGCACCCCCGAGCAGCCAATACCAGCCGGAAGTAACCGGCGCGGGCTGCTGGTCTGTATCGGCCTGTGCGAGTAAGCGCAGATCGGGCCGATAGGACAAGGTATCGGCGTTTTCCGGCAGCAGCGAGCGGACAGGCAGGGTAGGGCTGGTAGCCCGCTGCTGCACCAGGCTACCACGGTGCAGGTACTGGTAGTCCAGAACAAAGGGCTGCCAGGGTGTAAGCTGCCATACACGCAGCAGAAAGTACAAACTGTCCGTTGTGGGGTTTAGCACATAGCGCGCTTGCTTCATAAGCTCCCAGCTACCCCCATCAGGCACCTCGATTTCTACGGGAAGATCGGCAGGATGCTGTAGCAGAACGGATAGACCGATGGGCCGGGCCAGATAGAGGCTATCGGCCTGCCAGTGGAATTGTAGCTTAACGTCCTGTGCAGGGAGCGTGTATGGCGCACACAGCACCAGCAGGCAGATCCATCGGGCGGGGTTGCTCATAGGCTGGGGCGGGCTTTTCGTGTAAGAAAGGCCTCGAGCTGACGGTAGTAGGGCACAGAAACATCTACAGAGAGCAGCGGCACGCCGTACTTTTTACAAAAGGCCTGTGCCTCGCCCACACGCTGCTGATAGGCGCTGGCGCGTGCACTACTGCGCCCTCCCAGCCAGTGCACACGCCAGGCCGTACGGCGGCTCTCCAGGTCCTGCAGGGGCAGGATACCCTGTAGGGCGTGTGGTTCCTCGCTGGGGTGATAGGGCCGGATGATAACCAGCTCGTGCCGGTGGTGCAGCTGGAGCAGCGTGGAAGCATAGTTCGTGTCCAGCAAATCAGAGATGAGCACGAGGAGCGTACGCCTGGGGTGAAGGCGCAGAACAGCCTCTGCGGCCACAGATAATTTCGTTTGCGTAGATCCAGGAGGCTGCAGTAGCCGCTCTAGCAGCTGCATAAGCTGGTGCCTTCCCCTGGCAGGCTTCAGGTACTGCTCTACCTGGTCCGTAAAGGCCAGCAAGCCCACCCGATGCTGATGCTCCTGTGCAGCATAGGCCAGAATGGTGACTATCTCGTGGATGATGTCCCTCTTCTGCTGCTGCGGTGTGCCGAACAAGCCGCTGGCGCTCTGGTCTACCATCAGCAGCATATTCAGTTCGCGCTCCTCGCGGTATTCCTTGATGTACGTTTGCCCATGCCGGGCCGATACGTTCCAGTCTATACGGCGTACATCGTCGCCAGGCTGATAAGGCCGCACCTGCTCAAAGTCGATACCCTGGCCACGCATGGCCGTACGGAAAAGGCCCACGGTAGGCTGCTCCACCGCAAGGCGTGTAGCAATGCGCAGGCGCTTTACCCGATTCAGCAGGGAAACGACATCCATTTATACCGCAAGTTACAACAGATCTGCAATGAGTCGATCCAGGATAAGCCAGGCATCTACTGTTGGATGCCAGGCAGCTGGGCCTACGGAAAATAAGCCCGAATCTACCCACGCCGCCATACGAGCCGTATGCACGCGCCGCCAGGCAGGATGGTGCTGTATGGAGAAAGGTAGTCCCCCGGCCGTGCGCAAGCGGGTCATCAGCTGCTCGATAAACAAAGCCTCGTCGTCCAGTTCCTCCTCCGTTTGTGCCAGCTGGCCCCTACCCAGGGCCTCCAGATAGCGTGGCAGAGAACGCACATTCTCATAACGCCGTCGGACCCCATCGTAGCCATGGGCCGAGGGACCTAGCCCTATGTAGGGGCGCTGTGCCCAGTAGCGGGCATTGTGTACGGCCTCCTGCCCGGGCTGGGCATAGCTGCTTAACTCATAGTGCACATAGCCTGCTGCTGAAAGGCGGTGGTGTAGCCAGGTATACTCTGCCACATACTGCTGCTCATCCAGCTGAGTATGACCCGTGCTAACCCAATGATGCAGAAGCGTTTTGCGCTCAACTGTTAAACCATAGATAGAGATATGAAGGGGCTGGTAAGCTAAGAGAAGCTCTACATCCTGGCGCAAACGCGCCATATCTCGGCCAGGCACTGCAAAAATTAGATCTACCGAAAACGCCAGGCCCGAAGCCGCCACCAATTCCAGCGCCTGCTGCGCCTGATCCGCAGTGTGTGCCCGGTTCATCCAAGCGAGTATCTGGGGCTGAAAACTCTGAATGCCCAGGCTGAGCCGACTTATACCCAAGGCGCTCCAGGCAGCAATGCGCTCCGGTGTACAGTCATCCGGATTGGCCTCCAGGGTGCACTCCAGCAGTTTGCCGGGGTGTACAGCCTGCCCCAAGGCCGCAAACAGCTGTGCCAAGCTGTCTGGATGCAAAAGCGAGGGGGTGCCCCCGCCTATGTACAGGGTATCTACAGCCGGGTGCCCGAACTGTGTATGCCGGATGCGAAACTCGGAAGCCAATGCCTGCACCAGCGCAGCCTCATTACGCCCGGGATGGGTGGTAAAGTAGAAATCGCAATAGCTACAGGCCTGCTTGCAGTACGGAATGTGTAGATAGAGAGCCGTATTCACGTATACAGGTAGGCAGGCCAGAAATGGCGATAGCCGACAGCAAATTAAGACTTAAGTTTGTACCCAAGGACACGCTATCTACAACATGCAGTTCCTCCGCCAGGCCCGCTATACGCTCGACCAACAAGAATCCCCCTGGGGACAGCCTGACTTTCCTGCGGACCTGTACAGCCGCTATAAGTACGGCCACGCAGAAAGCGCACGCCTGCTTGGAAAAGCCCTGGCCGAAATGGCCATCCAGGAGAACCCAAGCTATGTAGCAAAAGAAGAACTGTGGATCTCCGCCTCTGCCTACAAGGCGGTGCCCACCGCTGCACAGCTCCTGCTCTACACCGTGGTAAATCAGCTGAACAGATGGCGTAAATCACAGAATATCAATCAGTTAAGTGTTTTTTCGCTACACCGAAGAACCATCTTTCCCCAAGACTACGGGGCGCTAGAAGAGGCCGGGAGGCAGGCCATTATGCGAGAAAACCAGCTGTACACAAGCACCAAGCTCTCAGACAAAGCTGTGCTAATCATAGATGACATGCGTGTAACGGGTGCGCATGAGGCATGCGTGGCAAACTTCCTGGAGCAACAGGGAGTGCGGAGCCTGCTCAAGCTATACGTAGCAGAAAGCCAGCTAGCAGACCCCAAACTGGAGGACCAGCTGAACCACAGCTGGATGAACAGCCCCGACCGGTTCGCCCAGCTGATGATGGAAACCAATTGGCTACCAAATGCACGCTGCTGCAAGTATCTACTAACCAAACCCAAACCTGCGGAACTACAAATGCTGCGAAAACTGGGCGGACCAGAAAAATGGCGGATAGTGGTACAGGCTATAGAGGCCGATGGATACGACCGTCTGTCAGATTATGCGCCGCAAGCACATTTCATCAAGGGACTGCTATCGGCCCAGGTGCACCATGAGCACACTAATATCTGAGGGACGTACGCCCGAAATTCTGCTGGCCTGCCCCAGCGTCTCCGGTCGCAGTTGCTTCAGTTTTTGCCTTCCTTCGTTAGACAAAGATCCCACCTGGTCATAGTCCAGCGCCATAGGCAACCGCATATCCTCCAGGCGTAGCATCTTCTCTGCCATAGCCAGCTCCTTATCTACGTATCCTGCATACTTAATCTCTATCTCCGCCTGCTCCAGATGGGCAGGGTCGAATGCCGATAGAGACTCATCCAGCGTAGCACTAAAGGTACGTAGCTGTGCTATTGTCAGTTCTGGTCGCATCAGCAGCTGCTCCGCCCTAAGCTTCTGGCGTATGGGCGATAGATCCTGAGCGGCTAACCAACCGTTTATTTGCTCAGGCTCTATCGATATCTGCCTAAAAAGCTGCTGTACGGCCTGGGTCTGGCTTCGCTTGTCCTGCACACGCTGGTAGCGCGCTTCGCTTGCCAAGCCTAGCCGATAGGATTTTTCTGTGAGGCGGAGGTCTGCGTTGTCCTGTCGCAGGAGAATGCGGTACTCGGCACGGCTGGTAAACATACGGTATGGCTCGCTGGTACTCTTGTGTATCAGGTCGTCTATTAGCACACCGATATAGGCCTCATTTCGGCCAAGGATGAACGGATCCTCGCCGCGTACACGCAGGGCGGCATTAATTCCGGCCATCATTCCCTGGACACCCGCCTCCTCGTAGCCCGTAGTGCCATTGATCTGGCCCGCAAAGTAAAGATTCTGAATCAAGCGCGTTTCCAGGCTGAGCTGCAATTGATGGGGCGGGAAGTAGTCATACTCGATGGCATAGCCTGGGCGAAAGACCTTAGCACGCTCAAAGCCCTCTACCAGATGCAGTGCCTTGAGCTGCACCTCCTCGGGCAGCGAGCTGGAGAAACCATTGAGGTAGACCTCCACCGTATGCCAGCCCTCTGGCTCTACAAAGAGCTGATGACGATCCTTGTCTGCAAACCGAACAATCTTATCCTCGATAGAGGGGCAATAGCGCGGACCCAGCCCCTGAATTCGGCCAGAGAACATAGGGGATGCCTCAAAGCCTTCCTCCAGTACGGCGTGCACCCTGGGATTGGTGTAGGCAATGTAGCAGGGGCGCTGGGTAAGTAGGGGTGGGCTATCCAGGTAAGAGAACTGCCCTGCGGGTTCGTCTCCCTCCTGTACCTCCAGGGCCTCATATCGAATACTACGTCCGTCCACGCGGGGCGGGGTGCCGGTCTTCATGCGGCCACTCTCGAAGCCTAATTCCACCAGCTGCTCGGTGATGCCCCTACTAGCACGCTCGCCACTGCGCCCCCCCGAATACTGGGTGTGACCTACATGGATGATGCCATTCAGAAAGGTACCATTGGTAAGAATGACGGTTTGTGCATACTGCTCGCGCCCCATGGCCGAACGGACGCCGACACATCTGCCATCCTTGACTACAAGGCCGGTAATCATCTCCTGCCAGAAGTCAATGCCAGCTATTCCCTCCAGGGTAAGACGCCAGGCCTCGGCGAAGCGCATGCGGTCGCTCTGTGCCCGGGGGCTCCACATGGCGGGCCCCTTCTTCCGGTTAAGCATGCGAAACTGGATCATAGTTCGATCCGTAATCAGCCCCGAATATCCGCCCAGGGCATCCAGCTCGCGAACAATCTGGCCTTTGGCGATGCCCCCCATGGCCGGATTACAAGACATCTGGGCGATGGTATTCATGTTCATGGTAGCGAGCAGAACCCTGCAGCCCATGTTTGCGGCGGCGGCGGCGGCCTCGCACCCAGCGTGGCCAGCACCCACTACTAGTACATCATATGGTTCCACGTGGAACATGGATTAGGTGAAGAGAAAACATAGAGAACAAAAAGGAAAGGTCTCTTGGAGAAGTACAACTGTGTTCCACGTGGAACACACCATGTGGAAATTTAAAACATTCTTAGTCCCAAGGAAAGGTCCTCTGCAAGCCGCATCTCTCGCTCTTGATCGGAAGTACCGTCGCTCATGCCGCAAATATGCAGCAGGCCGTGCACCAGGACACGATGCAGCTCGTCGATAAAGGGAATAGATAGATCCTGGGCATTATCCTGCACGCGCTCAACGCTTATGTAGATCTCTCCTACAATTGATGCTGAAACAGAGTAGTCGAAGGTAATGATGTCGGTCAAGGTATCATGTCCCAAATGATCCAGGTTCATACGGTGCAGGTATGCATCATCCACAAACACGTACTCCAGGCTCTCCACAGTTCTGCCGTAGCGGGCAGCTACGTTCAGCAGCCAGTCCGTCACCTCTGCCTCCTGCCCCAGCCCGAACGGAAGAATTGAATAAAAAGAAATCATATACTGAACCGGAGCTCCACAATGTTCCCGCTGCCCTTATATAGAATCTCGTCGGCCAAATTCTGCATCACATATACACCCCGTCCATGCTCATCCAGTAGGTTCTCTGGTGCGGTTGGATCCTTAATGCTCTTAAAATCAAATCCTGCACCCTCGTCCTCTACGGCAAAGGAAATCATGTACTCGGTAAGGAAGGAGCAGGTGATCCGGATCTTCTTCGAAGAATCATTTCGATTACCATGCAGGATAGCATTATTCACTGCCTCTGTCACCGTGATAAGGATGTTGCCATAAACATCCTCTCGAAAGTTATATAGCTGGTTTAGCTCCTCTATGAAGTCCTCTACCAGCGAGATTTCCTCAATCCTACTGCTAATGACAAGGTTTCGTTCGGTGGGTTGACTTTTGGTAAAAGCGCTCATCGTGGTCATCATTCTAGTAGATTAAAATACGACTCGATCAACTGCCTATAGGAACGAGTGTACTCATACTTATTCTTGTAATACAATTCCTTTCGAATCCGCTGCTGTAGCTCGTCCTGAGACAATTGCTGAGGAGGCACGCGCTCGTCCTCGAATGCTGTTTTTCCTTCGCGCTGCTCCTCAAACTCTCTTTCTCTAATAGATTTGTCGAAGTCCAACATACGACTTAGTATACGCTGCTGCCGCGCCAAGGTTTCGGACGTTAGCTGCTGCTTCCGCAGGTCCTCCTCTGTTTGCTGCATATCCTCTGCAACCTTTTGCAGGCTACCCAGGCCCTTATCGCCCTGTCCCTCCATCTGCTGCATGAGCTGCTGCATCCTGCGTCTGATCTCCTCTTGCCGCCTGGCCAGCTCGTCCATAGAGCCCTGGCCAGACTGCCGCTGTTGTTCCATCTGCTTATTTAGCTCGCCCTGCATCTTACCCATCTGCTGCATCTGCTGCTGCATCTTGCCCATCCCGCTGGCATTGGGGTTCTTGCACATCTTGCTCTGCTGGCCCTTCATCTGTTGCATCTGCTGCTGCATCTGCTGCAGGGCTTCTGTAAGCATGTTTGCCAGCTCGTTCAGATTCTTCATGATCTCGTGCTGACTGGCAACACCCATGGGGGTTCTCCGCTCGGCAAAAAACGTATTTGCCCGATCGAACTCCTTATCTATCTGGGCCAGTCGCTCGATCACAAAAGCCTTAATCTCAAAAACCCGGCCCGACAAGGCGCGAAGACTGTCGTCTATCATCTGCATGTCATCCGCCAATTTTCGCTGCTCCTGGCTCAACCGAACTAATCCTGCGTCATTCCGGCCCAAGGCCTTTACCTCGTCTCGCAATTCCTCCTGCTCAAAAGAAAGGGTTAGCAGGTTCTCGAGCAAACTCCGCAGGTCGTCATAATTTTCCTGCTGCTGCTCTAGCTCAGCCTGCTGCTGCATGTCATTCAGCTGCTGCTGCATCTGCTGCATTTGCTGCTGGCTCTGCTGCTGCTGTTGGGCACCAGACTTTGGCTTGCCAGACCGTAGCTGCTCCGAAGCATCCTGCTGACTCTGCTGTGCCTCCTTACCCAGCTGTTCCAACTCCTTCATCTCCGTCTCGTCGGGCGTTTGGCTCGTCGCCTTCTTATCCTTCAGCTCCCCCAGCTCCTTGTTTATGCCCTGCATTTCCTTTGTGAGTCCGTCCTGCTCACGGGCAAGAGAATCCAGGCGAGCCTGACGCGAATCTCGGCTCTGCTTGCTCTCCTCCACCGAACGAACCTTATCCTCAAGTAGCTGCTGACGTGCTTCCAGCTCATCCAACCGCTTAATTAGCTCCTCCACCTTCTGAGCTATTTCCAGCTGCTTGAAAAGCTCAAGCGTACGCTCGATGGATTTCTGCAACTCTTCAGCCTCTTGCTTATACGCATCCAATTTATTCTTCAGCTCCTGCTGAGACATCTTGTCCGAATTCTTCTCCAGCTCCTGCATAATCCGCTGCAACGCCTCCGGATCCATTTGCTCCATCAGCTGCTCAAGCTCTTCCAGCTTCTGCAGCGTCTCGGGTGTATAGAGGTTCTGTGACTCTGCATTCTGCCGCTGCTCATTCAGCTTCTTACGATTCTCCTCCAGCTGGCTCAGAATCTGCTGTTGCTGCTGCACCAGTTGGCGTATCTGCTGTCTATCCTCGTATCCCAACTGCTGCTTGCTCAGTATCTTCTCCTGCACCTGCTCCAGCTCGGACTGCAGACGTTGATTACGCTGTATCAGCTCATTGGTAGAAGCATTCCAGTTGGCAGCATCCTTCTCAGCCTCCTCATACAAGCTCTGCACGGATTGATAAGACAACTTAACCAGGCTAGAATTAGCCGACTTAGGCCCCGAAATCTGGTCGTTGTCCCATACAGTCACGTACAGCTCCAGCTCATCCCCCTGCTCTGCACCCAGGGCAAAAAAATCGACCTCCGAACGCAAGGATTGCACAGGGATAGAATTCAATAAGTTGATTTTCAGAGACTTAAAAGAATCTGAAACCTTTGCCGGGTTCTTGCTGGCTACAAAGCGATAGGAAAGACTGGCGCCAGAAAGCCCATAGTCATCGGTAGCATCCGCCAGTACCAGAACAAAGCCGGAACCTGGTAGATCGGTGCCTGTTTCTGGCTGTACCAGCCGGACAGAAGGATAACGATCTGGAGAAACGGTAAGACGATATCCTAGCGTATCCTGATTCTGTATCCCGTCTACGGATTGTAACTGCAGGCTGTAAGCAAGATTGGATAAAACAGTACGCTCGTATAGGTAACCGCCGGCATCGGTCTTCATTACCTGCTCGCGCTTGTCGCCCAGTGCGATGAAGGCCTTATCCACCGGCCCGTTAAAGTCAAATAGCCAACGTACTGTGCTGCCCCTCAGCACATTGAAATCGCCCACATTATCGGGCATTGTCTCTGGTGCCAAGCCTGTATAAGCAGGAGGAAAAACAACAGCTCGGAAACGGCGCAGCTCTGGACGCCGGAGTACACGTGTTTCGTACAACCTGGAGCCATATCCCTCATTACCAATGTAATAGGAAAAATCTCCGTGCATATTTTCGAGCGTATAGTGGTAAGAAGCTACCCGATCTCTCAGCAGTGGATAGGAAATAAAACTCCCCCCCTCTTGCTTTTGGATATAGATAAAAAGATCATCGGGTATCTGCCTGCCCCGTGCCTTAATCCGAATGGTGGCAGATGCACCGTCCATCATTCGCTCCGGGTGGCCAGAAACCAAAATCTCGAATGGCGGAGGCGGAACAAAGTGGGTAGCATAGCGAAAGATGCGGGTAGAGCTCTGGTACAAAACCAGGGGATTGATTACCAAAAATACCGCCAGCACCATGAGTGGAACAGCAAGCAACCGGGCAAAGCGCCAATTGGCCCGGAAGCTGATGGCCCGCGCAAAAGATATATGCTGCATACTGGCCGTGCGCTCCTCAATGGTGGCCCTAAGCAGGCTATACTCCTGTGCACTGGCAGCCTGGCCAAGCTGTAGCAGATTCAAAAGCCTGTCTCGAACCTCGGGAAAATGCTGCCCGATCATCCGTGCAGCAGCTTCCTCATTGAGCGTAGCACCCAGCCGGAAATAGCCTAGAGTCGGCAAAACAACAGAACGAACCAGAACAAAACCCGCCGCCGCAAGCAGCAAAAAGAACAAACTGGTGCGCGCACCCACCCCCATCCACAGCATACTCTCAGCCAGTACCAGGGCCGTGAACAGAGCAAGCACGAGCAGCAGGAGCACAAGCAAGCCCTTAACAATCTTGTTCAGATAGTAGCGGCGCTTGAAGGCAAGTAGTCTATGCTGAATATCCACCATAGTTATGCATCGTCCAAAATCAACTCCAGGGGGCAATGATCGCTCATGTCCACCTCTGCATAAATACGCTGATCGAGCACGCTGGGTGCCAAAGCTGGACTGACAATGTGATAATCTATTCGCCAGCCCTTGTTTCTTGCCTTTGCACCGGCCCTGTAGCTCCACCAGGTGTACAGCTGGGGTGCATCCGTCACCAGGCGCAGGCTGTCTGCCCACCCGTCGGATAGGAAGTCGCTCATCCACTGCCGCTCGTGCGGCAAAAAGCCACTGCTCTTCTTATTCCGAACGGGGTCGTGAATATCCCTTTCCATATGGGCGATATTGTAGTCGCCAGAAATAACCAGCCTGGGGTACTGCTCTAGCAGGCTAGCGGCATAAGGCCTGAAAAACTCGAGAAACCGATCCTTTACTTCCTGTCTGTGGTCTCCGCTAGTTCCGCTGGGCAGGTACAGGTTCAGAACTGCCAGGTCGCCAAAATCTGTTAGCAGGCAGCGTCCTTCAGCATCATAGGCTGCGTGGCCGCAGCCATAGCGCACCTCCTTGGGCCCACGCTTCGTCAGGGTTGCTACCCCACTATAGCCCCGCTTCTCGGCCGGATGGTAGTAAAATTCATAGCCATCCCAAGTATGCTTAAAATCCTGAATGGCATCTTCATCGATCTTGATCTCCTGAAACAGATATACGTCCGCACCCTGCGCCAGCACCCACTCCCGTAGGCCCTTCTTCATAGCGGCTCGCAATCCGTTCAGGTTAAAGGAAATGATGCGCATCTAGGATTGAAAATGATGATAGCCCAAGGGCTTTAGCTCGCTGGCCTCGCCGCCATCGGTTACCAGCATAACGCCGGTCTCCGCTGTCGTCATAAAACCGATGGGGCAAATATGTGGATGATCTTTGATCTGATCGAAGTCTGTAGGAGAAACCGTGAACAAAAGCTCATAATCCTCGCCCCCGTATAGTGCAAAGGTGCCTGGAGCTACCTGCATTTCGTCGGCAGCCTTGCTGGTTTCATAGTCTATGGGTAGCCTGCTCAAAAGCACCCGGGCACCCAGCCCGCTCTCCCGTGCCAGGTGGTTCACCTCACTGGCCAGCCCGTCGCTTACGTCTATCATACTGCTGGGCACCACGCCCCGCTCAGCAAACCAGTCGATATACTTTGCGGTGGAACTCGGCCTCAGCTGCCGCTCCACGATGTAGGAATATCCGGATAGATCGGGCTGCAAATCCGGATTCTGCTGGTGCACCTGTTTCTCTCGCTCCAGTATCTGCAGCCCTGCATAGGCTGCCCCCAGGTCTCCGGTTACGCACAGCACATCATGCACCTGTGCACCCGATCGGTAACTGATTTTATCCCGCTGCTGCCTGCCAAAAACTGTGACGGAAATACCGATACCCGAACGTGTACTGGTTGTGTCGCCCCCCAGCAGTGTTACGCCCGCCTCCCTGCAGGCATATTCTACACCGGTGTAAAAGGCATCCCAAGCCTGGGTGCTCATCCGGTTGCCCACGGCCAGATTTAGCACCAGGCCAAAGGGCCGAGCATTCATGGCATGGATGTCGCTGAAGTTCACCATGCAGGCCTTGTATCCCAGGTGGAGAATGGGACCATAACTGCGGTCGAAATGAACTCCCTCCATCAGCATATCGCTGCTGATCAGTAGGGCATCCGTATCGGAAATGGACACCACGGCGGCATCGTCTCCAATGCCCCGGACTATTTCGGCGGCATCGGCCTGAAAACGTGCCCGAAGCCCGGCTATCAGCCCGAACTCACCAATGGCCGACAAGGGCGTGCCCACTATGTCTCTCTCCTCCAGCATTTTGAACTAACTTCTATAGGCCCAATTCTGCACTCAGGTCTAGCATCCGCCGTATGGGCAGGTAGGCAGCCTCCAGCAGCGAACGATCCATCTCCAGCTCGGGAGCTTCGTACTTCAGGGTAAGGTACACCTTTTCGAGGGTGTTCAGCTTCATGTGTGGACAATTATTGCAGGCACAGGGCTGGTTGCTGGGCGCAGGAATCAGCTGCTTCTCCGGATTCGTTTTCTGCATCTGGTGCAGGATACCTGGCTCTGTGGCCACAATAAACTCCCTGGCTGGCGAAGTCTGCACAAACTTGAGCAGCCCGCTAGTACTGCCTACAAAATCTGCTAGCTGCAGCACCGCCTCCTCGCACTCGGGGTGCGCAATAAGCAAAGCAGCAGGATGCTGCCGCTGCACCTCCACAATCTTGTTTCGGCTGAAAATCTCGTGAACCATGCAGGCACCATCCCACAGCACCAGGGGCCGCTGCGTTACCTTGCTCACAAAAGCGCCCAGATTCTTATCTGGCGCAAAGATCAGCGGCTGACTCTTGGGAAAACTGTTCACAATGCTCACCGCATTGCTACTGGTAACAATCACGTCGCTCATGGCCTTCAGCTCTGCACTGCAGTTTATGTAGCTCACCACCTTGTGCCGGGGATACTGCGCCTTGAAGGCGGCAAAGGCCTCTGCCGGGCAGCTCTCTTCCAGGCTGCAGCCCGCATTCAGGTCGGGTATCAGCACCTTCTTCTGCGGATTCAGGATCTTTGCTGTCTCTGCCATAAAGTGCACCCCTGCAAACAGAATCAGGTCTGCATCGGTTTTGGCAGCCTGCTGGCTCAGCCCCAGGCTGTCGCCCACGTAGTCTGCCACGTCCTGTATATCGGCATCCTGGTAGTAGTGTGCCAGGATGATTGCTCGCTTCTCCCGCTTCAGTTGCTCTATCTCGGCAAACAGATCCAGGAACGGATCTACCTCTGCCTGCACAAAACCAACTCGCTGGGCTTCCTGCTTTACTTTTTCCACCTCTTATTAATTCTTGTTCTTTTTCTATTTAAAAAAACATAGTCATAATGGGGGTGTGAATAGGGGCAAAACCTGTTTGCGCCAAATTTGGATAAATCACAATCCACATTTTGTTCAGACTACTTGACACCCTAAAAGTACGCGAAAAACCCCAGAATCCACCGATTTTGCCCGTGCTTTCCACTTGCCTACCCGGCTTCTTTCGGTTTTCCTCCCCACACTTGTGTATATTTACCTATCCACAGGCAGAACGGTTCCCTGGTGGATGAAGAGAGAAAAAAATAACTTGTCTTTCCCGTGGCTGCAGCAGTAACCAGGCAGGTTTTTTTATTCCCTATTTTTCCCCCTTTCTTCCACACCGGTAGCTACCGTTTTGCACAGCCCTGTTCCTGGCTCCGCCCCCTATGCGCGTACCCGAGCATATAAAAGACCAGATCTATCAAACCGCTGACATACTGGAGGTTATAGGCGACTACGTGCAGCTGAAGAAAAGAGGTACAAACTGGTGGGGCCTGTCTCCCTTCAAGGCCGAACGCACCCCTAGCTTTTCTGTCCATCCGCAAAAGGGTATATTCAAGGATTTTGCTTCGGGCAAAGGCGGTACCCTGGTGGGTTTCCTTATGGAAATGGAGGGCTATACCTATGGCGAGGCGCTTCAGCATCTGGCCCGTAAGTACAACATTCCGCTGGAGACGGAACAGATGCAGGCCGAAGACCCCGATGCACGTGCCAGCATGCGGGCGCTCAACCACTTTGCTGCAGGCTGGTTTCATCAGCAGCTTATCCACAGTGAGGAGGGACGTACCCTTGCCCGCTCCTATTTTCTCGAACGTGGTTTTGGCGAGTCCATTATCCAGGAATTTCAGCTCGGCTATTGCCCTTCCGGCTGGGATCCCTTTACCCAGGCTGCCCTCAAGGCACAGTATCAGGAAAAATTCCTGCTGGATACTGGCCTGAGCCTGCGTAGCGACAAAACGGGCAAGCTGCTGGATCGCTTTCACGACCGGGTAATGTTCCCCATCCTGGAGCCCAATGGTACCGTGGCTGGTTTTGGCGGGCGCATTCTGGGATCGGATAAAAAGACGGCCAAGTACCTGAATAGCCCCGATAGTGCCGTCTATAACAAAAGCAAGCTACTCTATGGCCTGTACCAAGCCCGCAATGCCATCCGTACGGAGCAGCAGGCTATCCTGGTAGAGGGCTATACGGATGTGCTGAGCATGCACCAGGCCGGCCTGAATACGGCTGTAGCCAGCTGTGGCACCAGCCTGGTGGCCGAGCAGGTGCAGCTGCTGGCCCGATACACCAAAACAATCCTGGTGGTGTATGACAGTGATGCGGCAGGCCAGCAGGCTACCCTGCGTGCTATGGAGCTGATCCTCTCTGCCGGCCTTTCTGCCCGGGCGCTGCTGCTGCCCGAGGGGCACGACCCCGATACCTACCTGCTGCAGGAGGGTGCTGCTGCCTTTCGCCGCTATGCCGAGCAGCATACACAGGATGTCGTTTCTTTTTTTCTGGCCCATAACCTGAAGGATCCACGCGACCTGGGCCAAAAAGCACAGGTGGCAGAGGCCCTGCTCACCCTCATTGCCAAAATCCCCGACGAGATCCAGCGGCACCTGTATACCCAAGAGGCGGCCCGCCAGCTGCAGCTGGAGGCTGACCTACTGCTGGGCAAGATGGCACAGCTGTACCGCCAGGACCACCAGCAGCAGCTACGCGCCGCCCACCGAAGTGAACAGAAAGCAGCCGCCAGCGGGCTACAACCGGCGCAGGCACCACTAACAGGCCACTACGAAATGCAGGAGCGCGAACTGCTCCGCCTTTTGCTCAATTACCCCGAGCAAGGCATACAGTATGAAGATGCCCCCACCACCGTATTTGAGCTACTGAGTGAAATGCTGGGCGAGCTGCATTTCCAGCATCCACTGCTGGAGCGCATCCGCCAGCATTTCTTCCTCTACTATCCCCAGCGGCAGGAAAACACCGTACCGGCCATGATAGATGAACTGGGTAGCGAGGCGCAGAGCCTGATAACGCAGCTTGTTACACAAAAGCATACCCTGAGCGAACGCTGGAAGCAGATAGATGTAGACACACCCGCTGCAGACCAGTATCTGGATCGATGTGTAACGGCTGCCCTGGACTACTACCACTACCACCGCTACAAGCAGCTGGAGCAAGAGCTGCTCATTATGATCCGCGAACAGCAGGGGGCCGAGCCAGCCGAAGAAGAAGTGATAAAACTGCTGAAGCGAACGCAAAAGCTGGATAAGCTGTTGAAACCGCTATCTGAGCGCATTGGCACAGTGGTATTTTAGGGCTAGAGGCTCAATTACTTGCAAGTGGGTGTATGCCAGGTAGACCACAAAATAAAGTATAGACCCGCTGTCGTTCAGTGTATATATAGTGGTAAAAAGCTCCACCTATTCTACCCCGCGGGGCAGTGCCACAGAGGTTTAAATACAAATAGCCTAGCCATGACGAGGTATCTGATAGAAATGGATTTTCCGGAGCATAAGTCTACCGACTTTATCCTGCGCATACCCGAGCAGCGAGCCCGCGTAGAGCAGATGATTAAACAGGGAGAAATACAGGACTATATCCTGAATGAAGCCCGCACCAAGCTATGGATTGTGGTGGATGCGGAGAATGAGCCTACTGCGCGTGAAAAAGTAGGGCTACTGCCCCTAACAGCATTCTCCACCTGCCGGGTACACAGTCTGCTCTTCCATCATTCGGCTCAGGCTATGCTTCCACCGGTTATGCTCAATTAGGCTTCTGCCTTCCAATGCCCTCTATAATGGCCCCGGTTGGGCTATCTTTGTAACACTCATACTCTTGGAATACATGAATAGCGTGAAGACAATACTCCATTCGTTCTGCGGAAGATTTCTCCTGTCGTTGTTTTTCCTTGCCCTGGCTCTGCCCGCAGCCGCGCAAGATTATTCGGATGAAGATCTGGGCTTTGACGGAGGTGAAGCCACAGAGGTGCCCGCCCGAGACGAGGTGGAAGTTAGGGTGAACGGAAAGCCCTACCAGCTGCAACAGGAGATGGTATTTGAGCGCGAGCAGAAGATGGATCTGGCTGTATCCTACCTGAAACCCTGGAGCAAGGTACACATAGAGGTGCGCAAGGCTGGCAGTGTACTGGCACGCCAGAGCTATGATGCTAATCAGGCAGGCCAACTGCAGCTGGAAGTAACCAGCGGCAGCCAAAAGGTGGGCGGCACCGTAGAGATCCGCTACATCACCAGTTCGGGCCGGGCTATTACCCGCACGTTTCGCATACTGGTGCGCTAGCCCTTCTCCTGCCTGGTTCCGAATAGGCCAGGTGCAGGGATGCAAGCAAAGCTGCGCCTGTGCCAGGGGCTAAGCCCCACCCGCTGCAAGGCTTCTCTGTGCGCTCGGGTAGGGTAGCCCTTGTTCTGCGCCCAGCCATAGGCGGGGTATACAGGGTCCAGTTCCTCCATCAGTTCGTCCCGATAGGTTTTGGCCAGGATGCTGGCAGCAGCAATACTGGCATACTGGCGATCGCCCTTTACTACGCACACATGTGCTAGCCTGTGTGGCCGAAACCGGTTTCCGTCGATCAGCAGCAGGTCTGCCTCTATGCCCAGTGCCTCTATGGCCTCATGCATGGCGCTAAATGCTGCCTGCAAGATGTTTTCCCGGTCTATCTGCTGTACGGAGCACATGCCCAGCCCCCAGCACACGGCCTCGGCCAGGATGCGTTTTCGGGCTTCGTTCCGCTGCCTGCTAGTCAGTAGCTTGCTGTCTCGAATCAGTGGATCGGAAAAATCTGCGGGTAAAATAACCGCCGCCGCCACCACAGGCCCGGCCAGTGCGCCACGGCCCGCTTCGTCCACCCCTGCTTCTGTCAGCCCGGGCTGGTAGCAGCTCTTCAGTGCTTCCACTTCCTCGCCACTGTTAGGCTTCGCGGTAGTCGTAAAAACCCTTGCCAGATTTCTGCCCCCAGTGTCCTGCCTCCACCTTTTTCTGCTGCAGTCGGCTGGGCCGGAAGCGCGGAGCCTGGTAAAACTGCTCGTATAGGCTTTCGCTCACACGGTGATTGGTATTTACCCCAATGAGGTCCATCAGCCGGAAGGGACCCATCCGGAACCCTGCATTCTCCAGCAGCTTGTCCACGGTCTCCACCCCACCTATACCCGCTTCCACCAGCTCCAGGCTTTCCAGGTAGTAGTGGCGTGCCACACGGTTTACAATAAAGCCGGGCGTATCCTTCACCACTGCGGGTGTTTTGCCCCAGCTGCGGCACAGCTGTATGATCTGCGCCACCACGCCCGGATCTGTGGCCTCGGCAGCTATCACCTCCACCAGCTGCATCAGCGGTGCAGGGTTGAAAAAGTGCATGCCCACTACCCGCTCGGGCCGCTGCAGTCCGCCGGCAATCTGTGTTACCGGTATGCTGCTGGTGTTGGTGGCAAAGATGCTGTCGGCAGCGTTCTGCGCTTCCAGCTGTCGGAATAGATCCTGCTTGTACTCCAGCTTTTCGGGTATGGCCTCTATCATTAACGGGCCCACCAGTTCGTGCACATGCACCGTGTATTCTATGCGATTCAATAGATCCAGCCGCTGCGCAGCGGTCATTTTGCCCCGTTCCACCCCCTTTTGCGTAAAGTCCTCTATTTTCTCCTGGGCATTGGCCAGCACCTGTTCATTTACGTCGTACACCAGCACCTCGGCACCTGCCGTGGCAGCCACCAGGGCTATACCCTGACCCATGATGCCTCCGCCTGCTATCCCTACTTTTGTCCCAATCTTGCTCATCCTGCCAAAATACAGGATATGCGGTAAAGCAGCCCGGCCTAGCCCTCAAAAAGCAAAAAAAGAGGTGGGTAGCTCAGGCTTTATGCTCCTCTTTGCCCATCTTTTGCGTCAGGATAGTCTTGCCGCTTTTGATGGCCGCCCAGCCAGCCTGTGGCCATCCAGGCTCCAGATAAGCAGATTTTGGGCTCGAGCCAGTGCATCCTGCCACATCCGGAAGCCCAGTTTGTGGCTTTTCGCACAGGGGAGGCAAATTTCTTATCTTGCGACAAGCTTAATCTCGGACCATGCAATACATTGAACAGCTCGCATTTGCCCTGCTGCTGGTGCTCAGCCTCGGTTTTTTTGCCCGCACATTCTACAAAATCATCCGAAACATTGGCCTGGGCCGAAGTGAGCCCATGGATCGTAGTCTGGGCACCATGCTGCGTGTGGCCCTGGGCCAGCAGAAGATGGTGGTACGCCCCATACCCGCCGCCCTACACCTGTGTGTGTACCTGGGTTTTCTGATCATCAACATCGAGATTGTCGAGATCATCCTGGATGGCCTGCTGGGTACGCAGCGCATCCTGGGCGGGCTGCTAGGGCCGGTGTACAGCCTGGTTACTGCCGGGGCCGAGGTGTTCTTCCTGCTTGCACTCCTGGCTACGGTTATCTTTCTGCTCCGCCGCAATGTGCTGAAGCTCCGTCGGTTTAGTGGTACTGAAATGAGCAGCTGGCCCCGGCTGGATGCCAATATCATCCTCTGGACAGAGATCGTGCTTATCCTGGCCCTGGTGGTGATGAATGCCAGCTACCAGGCCTATCATCAAAAAGCAGGCGAGGAGCTGTATGGCAGCTATCCCCTTACCCACGTCCTGGTGCCTGCCTTTATGGGTTTTGAGGTCTCCAGCCTGCACCTGATAGAGCGCCTGGCGTGGTGGCTGCACATTGTGGGCATCCTCCTTTTCCTCAACTACATCCCGTGCAGCAAGCACTTCCATATCATGATGGCTTTTCCCAACACCTACTTTACACGCCAGCGGCCCAAGGGATACTTTCCGCTAAACGCGCAGGTGAAGCAGGAGGTGGCCCTGATGCTGGACCCTGGCGCTACAGCCCCCGCCGCCCCAGCGGAACCCCAAACCTTTGGGGCAAAGGACATCTTTGACCTGAGCCGCAAGAACCTGATGGATGCTTACACCTGCACCGAGTGTGGCCGCTGTACCAGCGAGTGCCCAGCCAACCTGACGGGCAAGAAGCTGAGCCCCCGAAAAATAATGATGGATACCCGCGACCGTATGGAGGAGGTGGGTGCCCAGCTGGACAAGCAAAAGAAGTGGCAGGATGACGGAAAAACCCTGCACGACCGAATAAGCGCCGAAGAGCTGTGGGCCTGCACCAGCTGCAATGCCTGTGTACAGGCTTGCCCGGTGAACATCAACCCGCTGGATATTATCCTGAAGATGCGCCAGTACCTGGTGATGGAGCAGAGCCAGGCACCCGAAGCTCTGATGGCTATGTTTACCAACATTGAAAACAACGGAGCACCCTGGCCCATGTCCGCCAGCGACCGCTTTAACTGGGCCCAGACAGGTGCTTAGTCCAACGGAAATCCATAAAAAAACAGGAAAAACATGGAAAAAATAAAGACGATGGCCGAGCTGGCTGCCGAAGGCCGAACCCCCGAAATCCTGTTTTGGGTGGGCTGTGCCGGCAGCTTTGACGACCGGGCACAGCGCGTTACGCGTGCCTTTGTGCAGATACTCCAGCATTTGCAGATCGACTTTGCCGTACTAGGCCCGGAGGAAAGCTGCACTGGCGACCCCGCCAAGCGCGCCGGAAATGAGTTTCTCTTCCAGATGCAGGCCAGCACCAACATACAGGTACTGAATGGCTATGGCATCCACACCATCGTAACCACCTGCCCGCATTGCTTCAACACGCTAAAGAACGAGTACCCCGAACTGGGCGGAAACTACACGGTGCTGCACCACAGCAGCTACCTACAGCAGCTACTGGATGCCGGAAAGCTGCGGGTGCAGGGGGGTGCCTACAAGGGCAAGCGCATAACCTGGCACGACAGCTGCTACCTGGGCCGCGCCAACGACATCTATGATGCGCCACGTAACCTGATAGAAGCCCTGGATGCTGACCTGGTGGAGATGAAGCGCTGCCGTAGCAAGGGCCTGTGCTGCGGTGCCGGGGGTGCCCAGATGTTTAAGGATGCGGAAAAGGGCAACAAGGAGATCAACATAGCGCGTACCGAAGAGGCGATAGAAACCCAGGCAGAGATTATCGCTGTGGGGTGCCCCTTCTGCAGCACCATGATGACCGACGGTACCAAGCATTTTGAGAAACAGGACAGCCTGAAAGTGATGGATCTGGCAGAACTGCTGGCACAGGATCTTTCCTGATTGTCTTTGCTATTCCCTCGCTATTCTCGCATCCGGTTCTATCCCCGCCTTCGGTTTGTGGCCCGGCAGCACCAGCCGCTGGCTCCCCTAGGGATTACCGGGCATGGCCCGTATGCGCTTCCGGGCTTCCACCTTATACAGGCTGGCCGGGTACTGTACCAGCAGGTCTAGGTACAGCTTGCGGGCTGTCTCTGCATCTTTTAGCTGAAACTGATAGAGATCGGCCTTGGTAAACAGGGCTTCATCTGCTCGCACGCTTTGCGGAAATTGCTGTAGCAGTCGGTCCAGATAACGAATAGCCTCCTCCAGCTTGCCCATGTTCAGGTAGATGGAGGATTTCGTAAAGTAGATGTCGTCTTCCAGCGCATGGCCCGGAAAACCCAGTAGTATGCTGTCCAGCAGCTGCAGGGCCGCTGCATCCTGGTGCTGGTAGGCCAGCAGCTCGGCCTGGGCAAACTGCTCCAGCGCAACGGTGCCAGTGTCTAGGCCGGTATTGTCCTGTATGGTCAGGTACAGCCGGATGGCATCGTTGGCAATGTCGTTTTCGGGCCGCTCTTTCAGCACCTTCAGGTAGGCCTGCGCATCGGCAAACCGGCCGGTGAAGTACTGCAGTCGCGCCTGCCTGTACCGTGCCTGTGCGCCCACCTGGTCTTCCTTGAAGTCTTCCAGCACCTTTTTGTATTGGATTTCGGCCTTCAGCCGCTCGCCCTGTAGCAGCAGCACATCGCCCAGCAGCAGCCGTGCAGTCGCTTTATCGCTGGGGGCAATGGGAAGCTGTTCTATCACTGCCAGCTCTTGTAGGGCCACCTCCGGCTCCTGTAGGTAGAAGGCACAGAGCCGTGCCTTTCGGTACAGCAGCTCGCGCATCTGTGGGTTTCGGCCGTAGCGCAGCAGCAGGGCATCGTAGTTCTGCACGGCCTTGCGCAGTGCTGTGGTATCCAGCGGCTTGCTGGCAAAGGCAATCAGCTCCAGGTTTTTGGCCTGCTCGCCCAGTGCTTGCACGTAGTAGGGGTTTTGGCGCTGGGCTGTGGTAATGGTGGCAAAGGCTTCGTTGCTCAGCAGGTACTGCTCGTTCTGCTGCAGGATGACGCCCAATTCATATAGCCGCTTCCCCTGCTCCTGCAGCTGCCTGTCTAGCGCGCGGGCCTGCCGCAGGGCAGCTTCGTAGTGTTCGGTCTGCACATAGAAGTCGTATAGCCATTCGGGCAGCTGCCGGTCCTCGGGCAGTTTGGCCATTCGTTGTATGATTCCGGTCTCTATGTCCTTTTGGTAGGCCGCTGTTTCCGCCATCCCCAGTAGTTGGCTACGCACCATGCTGGCCTGTTCGGGCTGCGCCCGGTAGTAGTCTATAAGGGCCTTGGTGGCCGCCAGGTAGTCATTTTTGTACCGATACACATAGCTTAGCTCCAGTGCAAAGCGGTCTGCCACCCCTGCTGCCCCGCTGGCGGCTACATAGGTGGCTTCGGCGGCTTCGTACTGCTGGTTGGCCAGCAGGTAGCTGCCCAGCATGCGGTACTCGGCCTCGTTTCGGCAGGCAGCTATAGCGTCTTTCATGCGGCTGTCGGCTTCCTGCGTTTTGCCCAGCTGCGCTAGTACCTGGCTTTCCAGTGCCACTACTACGGCTCGGGGGTCCTTGCGCTGGGCCTTGCGCAGGGCTACCAGGGCTTCATCTCCTGCGCCGGTCTTTACGTAGCTGTCTGTCAGCCGCTTCAGCACCTCAAAGTCTAGCGGACTTTTCTTGTGCAGGCGTTCATAGATCGGGATGGCCTTTTCGTACGTTCCGTCCAGGTAGTATGCGTGCGCCAGTTTTTCCTCGGCATCTGCCTGCGCCCGTACGCCGGATACACAGCCCATCTGCAAGAAAAAAACCAGCAGGATAAACCTGGCAACCTGGCTAAGTGGTGATATCATACAGCTAAGAAACGCAAAATCCACCCCGCCAGTTTTGTTTCTCCGGTGTATCTGCCAGCGCGCACCTTTGTTTTTATCGGCTACTGCCTCTTTCCCGTCTTCCTTCTATCTCACAGGCCGTCCTCTTTGTATCCGCGTTTCTACTCGCTGTACACACCCATTTGGGCAAATTTTTCGATGCGCTGGCTCAGTAGTTCTTCTGTGCTTAGCTCGCGCAGCTGCTTTAGTTCTTTGGTGATGCGGTTTTTTAGCGTCTTGTACATGGCCGTTGGGTCTCTGTGCGCACCCCCTAGCGGCTCGGCTATTACGCCATCCACGATGCCGAGGGCCTTATTGTCATTGGCGGTCAGCTTCAGTGCCTCGGCAGCCACCTCCTTGTAGTCCCAGCTGCGCCACAGGATGCTGCTACAGCTCTCCGGGCTTATCACGCTATACCAGGTGTTCTCCAGCATCAGCACACGGTCGCCCACGCCTATGCCCAGCGCGCCCCCACTTGCCCCCTCGCCGATGACAATGCACAGGATGGGTACGCGTAGTACGGCCATTTCCATCAGGTTTTTTGCAATGGCTTCGGCTTGGCCGTATTCCTCGGCATGCAGGCCCGGGTAGGCCCCCGGCGTGTCGATGAGGGTAACGACGGGCAGGCCGAATTTTTCGGCCATCTTCATCAGGCGTAGGGCCTTGCGGTAGCCCTCGGGGTTGGCCATGCCGAAGTTTCGGTACTGTCGGCTCTTGGTGTCTCGGCCCTTCTGGTGTCCAATTATTACCACCCGGTCGGTGCCGATCTTGGCTAGCCCGCCCACGATGGCCTTGTCGTCTCCGCCGCTACGGTCGCCATGCAGTTCTATGAAATTACTCGTTATGGCATAGATGTAGTCCAGCGTGTAGGGCCTATTGGGGTGCCGTGCCAGCTGTACGCGCTGCCAGCCACTCAGGTTGCTGTAGATCTTTTTCTTCAGGTCCGAGATCTTTTTTTCCAAGGCTTCTATGGTTTCGTCCATATTCACCTGGTTCTGCTCTGCCAGCGACTTTACATCCTGCAGCTTCGACTCCAGTTCAGAAATGGGTTGCTCAAAATCCAGTGCGGTTGGTGTAGCCATCTAAACGGGTTTTGTTTTAATGTACGCTCTATCATTCACCGGCCAGGCATATAGTGCCCGGCTATCAGGTAGCCCCAGGCCTTGCAAGGCACCGCCCCCTCCGGCATAAAGGCGAAGCAGAGAAAGGGAACACCTGCACAAGGGGCGAATATACAGATAAATAGGCTCGGCTGCCTACCTTTGCTGCATGATCCCTGCAGGCGTACGCTACATGTTTATGGCCACCCTGTTCTTCAGCCTGATGAACATAACGGTGAAACGCCTGAGCTACCTGCCCACGGTGGAGCTAATGTTTTTCCGATCCATCATTTCTGCCACGGTTACTTTTTACCAGCTACGCAGGCTGGGCATTGCGCCCCTAGGCGTACACCGGCGGAACCTGATTTTGCGGGGTGCTTTTGGCAGCCTGGGTTTGTTTGCTTACTTCTTCTCCTTGCAGTACATGCCCTTGGCGTCTGCCGTTACCCTCCAGTATCTGGCTCCCATATTTGCCGTGATATTGGGTGCGCTGCTGCTGGGGGAGGGCCTATCCCTCGCACGTTGGTGTCTGCTACTACTGGCCTTTATGGGGGTGGTGCTCATTAGCGACTTCGATCCCCGTATCTCCCCTACCGAGCTGGGCATCGCCCTCATCGGCGCGCTATCGGGCGGGGCTGCCTATTTCATGATCCGCATGCTGCGCAAAACAGACCATCCACTGGTGGTGGTATTGTATTTCCCCCTCGTTTCGCTACCCATTGTAGCACCCCTGTCGCTACCGGTGTGGGTGTGGCCGGCCAGCTGGATGGATGCACTCATTGTCCTCATTATGGGCCTTACTACCCAGTTGGCCCAGGTAAACCTCACCAAGGCATATCAGGCCGAGCCAGCAGGCAATGTGTCGGTGGTGGCTTATCTGGGTGCCGTGCTGGCACTCATCTTTGGTTTTCTGCTCTGGGGCGAAACCTACCACTGGATCAGCCTGCTGGGTATCCTGCTGGTAGTGGCCAGTGTGGCTGTTAGTATGTTCTTAAAAGTACATAAGCCGGTATGATACGATTCCGCACAACACATCAACGACTGCTTTTTTTCCTTTTTACGCTCCTTGCGATTGTCGTAGTGGACGGCTTTTTTACAGGCCTGGTGTACGACACGATCTTCAGTTTTGCCTACTGTCTTATCCTCGTGCAGGGCCCCTACATCATCTATCGTCGTCGGTGGCACTGGTTGGTTTTCAGTATGCTGATTTTTTCAAGCTGGGGTTTTCAGCTACTGGCCAAGCTACTGGCCAGTAGCTCCCTCGGAATTTTAAGTTCTATAAACTGGACCATTTTTAATGGATATGTTGCCTGGCTGATGCTGCGATACACCCTACGTACCGAGCGGGTAGGTCGAGACCATCTTCTGGTGGTAGTTATTACGTATATCCTCATCGGCCTAACGTATGCCTGTGCTTACACTACGCTGGAGTACCTGGATCCTCAGTCTTTTAACATTGACTTTGCCACTGCAATCAGCGAGGTAGAGATATGGCAGCAGTTGCTCTACTTCAGTTATATGACACTAGGGTCCGTGGGCTATGGCGACATTCTTCCCCAGACCCATTTCTCCCGCATGCTGGCCATCTCCGAGGCGATAGCCGGCATTATGTTCATGGCCATCTTTGTAGCCCGCATGGTTTCCCTCTATGCGGCGGAGCGCGATCGTTAGTTAGTCTGTCACTACGTTCTGTATAGTCTGCTGCACTACAGCAGTGCCGCCAGGGCCAGTGTCTGCCGGGTAGGCAGCTTATCTTTGGTTTTGTTTTTATGGCGAAGCCTACTACGGCCCCAGCCCCGCCGGGTAGCCCATAGGCAGCGCCCATCCCGCCCACAAGTAATACCCATGCGCTATGAAATACGGTACAAAGCATTCACAGATTCTCTTTTTCTTTTGCTCCCTATCCTTTATCATACTGGCAAGTGGCCTCTTTCAGGGTTCTGGCTACGAGTTCTTTTTTTCGCTAGCCTACTGCCTGGCTATGATCCAGGGACCCTATATCGTTTTTCGCCGCCGTAGCTACCTGCTTATCTCGGGCATCCTGGTGCTCTTTAGTTGGGGCCTTAATCAGTGGGCCCGGGCATCGGATGAACACCTGGTCCGGATCATCAGTGGGATAAACTGGACCCTCTTCAATGGATACATTACCTGGCTGATGCACCGCTATACACGCCGCACGGAACGCGTGGAGCTGGACCATATTCTGGTCGTAGTCATCACCTACATCCTCATTGGGCTCACTTACTCCTCCGCCTATGTCAACCTACTGTTCATAGACCCCACCTCCTTCAACATAGACCCCGCCCTGCTACAAAGTGAGAAAGAGGCGTGGCAGGTGCTGCTCTACTACAGTTTCATGACGCTAACTACGGTGGGCTATGGCGACATCACGCCACACACACATCTAGCCCGCATGCTGGCCAGCTCCGAGGCCATAATGGGGGTTATGTTTATTGCCATTTTTGTGGCGCGGATGATAAGCATGTATGTGGGCGACCGCTCCCGCTAGGCCGCCCGTGCCATACACGCCCGCTGCGCGGCAGTACATTCGGGCTTGGGGCCACCTGTTATCTTAGTACGAATCGGCTTAACTTGCAGGATAAAGAACCACCATGTCTGAGGGCAGTAGCATATTCGATATGATCGGGCCGATAATGATCGGGCCCAGTAGCAGCCACACCGCCGGCGTGGTGCGCATAGGCCGGGTGGCACGCAAGCTGCTGAAGGCCACGCCCGAGCACGTAACCATCACCTGGTACAACAGTTTTGCCACTACCTATGAGGGCCACGGCAGCGACCGGGCGCTGATAGGCGGGCTGATGGACTTCAAGACCGACGACGAACGAATAAGAGACGCCCTGAAGCTGGCCGAGGCGCAGGCTATGCAGATCCACATGAAGCGCATAGGCAGCAGCAGCAAGATGCACCCCAATACGATACGCCTGGCTGCCACAGCAGGAGACCGCAGCTTTGAGCTGGTAGGCATCAGCCGGGGTGGGGGCCTGATCACCATTGCCGAGATCAATGGCTACCCCTGCAACTTCACGGCACAGGCCCACACGCTCATCCTGCAGGCGGAGGACCGCCGGGGCAGCATTGCCTTCATCACCAGCGTGCTGGCCCACGAGGACTGCAACATTGCCACCATGACCGTGAGCCGCCGGGCCAAAAATGAAACGGCCCTGCTGTGCCTGGAGATGGACAGTGGCCTGCGCCCCCTTACGCTGGACTACCTGCGAAACCTGAGCTGGGTGCAAGACCTGAACTACATACCCGATATAGACCTATGAGGCGCCTGCGCGCCCACCTATGTGTGGCCCTGCTGCTGGCCACCACAGCCGCCGCCGGCAGTGCGCGTGCCCAGCGTGTGCTCAGCTTGCAGGACTGTATCCAGTTGGCCATGGCCCGAAACCTGCAGCTACAGCAGCAGGCTGTGGTGCAGGACAATAGCCAGCTAAACCTGCGCCAGGCCCAGCTGAACTACCTGCCCAGCCTGAACGGCAACGTAAATGCCAATCGGCAGTTTGGCACCACCTTCGATTCCTTCACCTTCACCCGCACCAACCAGGCTACCAGCACCCTCCGCTTCTCGGCCAACGCCAGCCTACCCCTCTTCGAGGGGCTGAGCCGCTACTACAGCCTGCAGCAGCAGCAGGCCAGCCAGTATGCCGAGCAAGCCAACGCCCGCAAGCAGGAGAACCAGGTGCTGACCCGTGTGCTAAGCCTGTACCTGCAGCGCGTGCTGGACGAGGCTACGCTGCGCATTAGCGGCGAGCGGCTGGCCCTCATCCGCCGCCAGCTGGAACAGGCACAGCGGCGCCAGGCAGCAGGGGCCACCACCGAGGCCGAAGTGCTGAACCTGAAAGGCCAGCTAGCCACCGAGCAGCGCAGCCAGATGCAGGCCCAGAACCAGCACGACCGAAACCAGCTGCTGCTACTCCACGCCCTGCTGCTGGGGCCCGATACCAGCTATGTGTTTCTGACCCCCGACACCGCAAGCCTGCCACTGGATGCCCCCATGCCCCCACTCAGCCTGGTGCAGCAGCAGGCCATGGCCCATATGCCCGAGCTAACCGAGGCCGAACAGCGCCTGCGGGCCGCCCAGCTGGGCAGCCAGGTGAGCAGGGCCAGCCTAAGCCCACGCCTGAGCTTTAACGCCGGGCTGGGTAGCAACTACAGCAGCAACGTGGAAGACCTGCTGGGCGAACAAGGCAACCTGCGAAACCAGCTGGACGATAATCTCTTTCAATCCATTGGGCTCAGCCTGGATATCCCGCTCTTCAATGGCTACCAGGCACGGAACAACTGGCAGCTAGCTAAAAACCAGGTGCGTACGGCCAGCCTGAACCGCCAGCTGGTGGAGCAGCAGCTGCAGCAGGACGTGCAGCAGGCCTGGCTAGACGTACGTGCAGCCCGTGAGCAGCACCAGGCCACCAGCCGCCAGCTAGAGGCACTAAGCCTGGCCTACCAGTTTGCCGAAAAACGCTACGAAGCCGGTGCACTAGACTTCTATGCCTATATAGAGGCCCTGAACCGATACAACCAGGCGCAGATAGACCTGCTGCAAGCCCATTTTGAATACTACTTCCGGCAGAAGATATTGCTCCTCTATCAAGGTACACCCCTCTCCTTTTGAAACAATGAAGCTTAGCCCCGGTTTCTTGTGCCTGCTTGTGCTGGCCGCCTGCAGCAGCCGCCCACAGGTAGAGCTGGCCCCTGTACAGGTCCGCACGCTTGTTGCCAGTGTTACAGAGTCGGGCACGGTGCAGCCCGAGCTGGAGGTGGCCATTGCCCCCGACCTCTCTGGCGAGGTAACCGCCATACACGTGCGCGAGGGGCAGTATGTGCACCGCGGGCAGCTACTGTTCGAAATCCGCCCAGACAACTACCAGGCCGCCCTGGAGCAGAGCACCGCCAGTGTAAATGCCGCCAAGGCCGAACAAAGCAATGCCGAGGCTGGGGTGATACGCGCCCGAAACCAGCTAACCCAGGACAGTGTGAACTGGCGGCGCCAGGCCCTGCTGTACAAGGACAAAGTGGTAAGCGAGCAAGAGTATCAGCAGGCCGAGCTGGCCTATAGCCTGAGCCGCGCCAGCTATGTGGGTGCACTGGAAACCCGCCAGGCTGCCTATTACCGCAGCCTGAGTGCCGGGGCTAGCATGCGCCAGAGCCTAGACCAGCTACAGCGTACGCGGGTGTATGCCAGCGTAGAGGGCACCGTTACCTACCTGAAACTGGAGATGGGCCAGCGGGTGGTAGGTACCGGAATGATGGCCGGCACGGAGGTGATAAAACTGGCCGATCTCCGCGAAATGCAGCTAAAGGTCAGCATCAATGAAAACGACATTGTGCACGTACGCCCGGGAGATACCGCCACCATTACCGTAGATGCCTACCGAGACCGTGTGTTTAGCGGCCGGGTAACCGAGATTGCCTACAGTGCTGCCCTACAGGCCCAGGGCACCACCGACCAGGTAACCAACTATGCCGTAGAGGTGCGCATCCTGCGCGAGAGCTATGCACGGGATAGCAGCCTGATGCGGGGCCTGAAGGCGCACGAAAGCCCCTTCCGCCCAGGCATGTCGGGCGTGGTGCAGATCTATACAGATCGGGCAGACTCCGTGCTTGCAGTGCCCATACAGGCCGTAACGGTAGACCGTAGTGCAGAGCCCGCTGCTGCCGGGCTGCTGCCCACCATCCTGTATGTGTGGCAGCCCGATGGTACGGTGCGCACGCGACAGGTAAGCACCGGCCTGAGCGACGACCAGTATATAGAGATAAAGAACGGCCTGAAGAAAGGCGAGCGAATAGTGGTAGGCCCCTTTACTGTGATAGAAAAGGAGCTGGAGGACGGCCAGGCCGTAGACGTAATGGATGGGCAAGCCACCGAATAAGCCCCGATCCTGCTTCCTGGATCGGAGAATGCTTGCCCGCGCTACTGGCGCGGTGGGTATATCAGTTTGGGTGCGGTTATCTCCCAGCCAGGCCGTAGGCCGATCTGCTCGGGCCAGCGATAGTAGCCCTCTGGCGCACGGTAGGGGTGCAGGCGGCCGGGGGTCCACAGGCCGTTCCCATCCCGGTCGTGGATGATGTGTACCTGTACCGGCTGGGCCGGCAGGTAGGGCCACACCAGCAGGGTATCGGTACCGGCTGGCAGGGCAATACGTGCCCCCATCCGCACAGCTCCCTGCCACAGCTCCAGCACGGCTGGCGCGGCTGTAGCCACAGGCAGCTGTAGCCGGGCCAGTGCCTCCGGCTTGGTCATTACCAGGGGTAGTACCCGCGCACTGTCTCTCCATAGGCTATCCTGGGGCAGGGTAATCCACAGCGTATCCGGATAGTACTTGTCCAGCATGAGCCTCGGGCCCAGGGGTTGGCTCAGGTCCCACAGTGCCCAGCTGCCGCTCGCCAGCGTATCGCCCCCGCTTACGCTCAGCTGTTGGTAGGCCAGGCTGTCTGGCAGCCCAGGCAGTTGCAGTTCATAGGTATAGGGGTCGGGCCCCGGCTGTATGCTGGGCCGCAGCTGGCGGCGGCCAGGCAGCCGCCAGTCTGGCGCTATCTCCAGTGTCAGCAGGCTATCAGTACGATTGCCCGCAGTATCCGTCAGCCCAATGAGCGAAAGCAGCAGGCTATCGGCAGCCTGCTGCCAGTGGGCCCCCACCAGCAGCTGCGTGGGGGTTTTGGGATCCAGCCGGAAGGGCAGGCTAGCTCCGCCTGCCGTGCGTATGGCCTGCACCTGGCTGAGGGGCTCGTTCAGCGTTAGCCGCAGGGCCGTAGTGCTTGCGGGTACCACCGTTACCACCTGGGGCCCCTGCTCGTCGGGTGCGAAGGCCGTCAGCTCTGCATGCCAGGCTGTGGTGTCGGCACTTAGCACAAAGAGATTGTCCGCCAGCACCGCAATAGACTCTGTGCCCAGGCTATAGCTGTTGCTGTTGTCTCCGTCTTGCACAGCCAGTAGCCGATAGCGCCCCGGGCGAATATAGCCCAAGCGGAAGCTGCCATCTGGGCCGGCCTGGCTGGCGTACAGGGGCCGAATGCGCTGGTACTCCGCTGTGCTTCCCTCCACCACACTATCGGCCGGGTACAGCAGTGCCAGGTAGCCCCCCGCTGCTTGGCCCGTATGGGCATTCGTAATGTGGCCTGCCACATAGCCTGTATCGATCTGGCTGCCGGTGCTGAAGGCGTAGGTGTAGGGCTGGGCAATGGGCGTGCCTTCATGAAAGTCCTTCAGCTGGCTATTCAGGCTGATCACATAGGTGGTGCCGGGCAGCAGGCTATCGCGCAGCCGGATGTGCAGCCGGCGGTTTTTGATCCAGATATCCGGGCTATTCTGCTGCACTGGCGAGATGAAGACCGCCTGGCTCGCACTTTTCGCATCCAGATATTCATCAAACTGAAAGAGGATGCGCCGGGGCCGTATCCCCGTCTGCTGATGGGGCGGGCTGACACGCATCAGCAGCGGGCCCTGCTGGTCGCGTGGGCCCCCCTGGGGGGCCTGTACGGATGCACACCGAATAAGCAGGAAGCAGCCGATACACTGAAGGCCCAGCCAGAAGTGCCGGCGTAGACCGGCCCCTATACACAAGGGAGGTTGCATCTGCACAAAACTAGGGGCTTTTGGCTACCTTTGTGCACATTTTAGGGTGTGAAGGCAGGCGGAATAAAAAAAACAGTGTGCTGGCTACTATGCCTGCTGCCGCCGGGGCTGTATGCGCAGCCAGACTTTGGCCGCTACGAGGGCTTGCTGAATGCCGGGACCCTACCCCCCCAGGCCCTGGAGCTGCTGCACCGCGATGCCAGCCCGGGCCCGTATCAGCAGGGGGCACTGGCCGGAGCACAACAGGCCCCGCAGTCCCTGGCACAACCCCTGTTTCAGCAGGGCCTGGTGCTGGTGGGAGATACGGTGAGCCGCCATGTGCAGCACCTGGCCCAGCGGCTGCTGCAGGCCGCACCCGCCCAGGTGGCCAAGTTGCGCTTTTATGTACTGCGCTCCCCTGCCATCCATGCTTTTGTGGCCGAGGGCGATATGGCCTTTATCACGCTGGGAGCCATTGCCGGCTGCACCACCGAGGGTGGCCTGGCCTGGATGCTAAGCCGGCTAATCGCCCAGCACGCGGCGCAGCAGCTGCTCCAGCCAGCACCCCTGCCCGGGGCCATGCCGCAGCACCCGCAGCCGGATGAATCGGTACCTGGCCCGCAGCGCCAGGCCCCCATGGAATACCTGCTGACAAACAGCCGATACCTTGCCCAGGAGCAGATCTATGCCGATACGGCGGCCCTGACTTACTACCTGCAAGCGGGCTATCCGCCGGCGGAGGTGGAATCCGCCCTGGCCCTCCTGGGGCATTCTTATGCACCCCACGAAGACCTGTACTTCTCCCCCGCCTTCCTGGAGCACGCCCGGCTGCGTATCCCGTCTGAGCTGATGCCCGAGGAGGTGCCCGACCTGGCCCCGCCCGCCCGGGCTGCGGGCGATCCACTGCGTTTTGCCCCCCCTGCCCAGCGGCTTAGCGCACTCCATATAGCCCTATATGCCTATCAAAATCAGCCCCGGCAGGTTCGCCCGGTTTCGGCAGCTGCTTTTGCCACCATTGTCCGCGTGGCCCGCTACGAACTGTGCCTGCTGTATCTGGCACAACATCAGTTTTGCCAGGCACTCTACCAGGCGTATGCGCTCTCGCTCAGCGATTTTAACAATGCCTATCTGGCCGAAGTGCAGATGCGGGCCTTGTATGGGCTTGCCGTCTACACGGCACAGGATCCGGCACGCGGTTTCATACCCAATCCCAGTGCGCACAGCGGGCAGATTACTCGGGTTTACCACCTCTTTCGGGGGCTAAGGCCCCTGGAGGTTCAGGCCCTGGCCTTCCACAGCGTAGCCAGCCACCTGGCGCTGCACCCCGCCGACACCCTGGCATGGTCCTATGCCCGCCACCTGGCCCTGCTCCTGCACCAGCAGGGGGGCTGGCAGCGGGCGCATGTGCTGCGCATGACGGATCGGTCGAGCCCGTCAGACTTTCCAGATTCGCTACTGCTAACGGATATTTCGCTGGGTGCCATGAAACCCCACGCTGGCAACCCGGCGATACAGGCATTGTTCCCGGATGCCGTGTCTCCGGCGGCCCCGCGGCCCCGGTTTGCCTGGTGGCCCCGCCTGGGTCCACGCCCCCCTGCCCTGCCTACGCGTAGCCTGGGCAGGGTGCATATCCTGGTGCCAACCTATAGCCTGACAGACACACGTAGGCCGCAGCCGCAGCTATATGCGCGCGCCCAGGCTGAGCAGCAGCTACACCTGCAGACGCTGAGGCAGACGCTGCCCGAAACCTACCCGACCTACGACCTGCTGGACCCCTTTCACTACGGCAGAGATAGCATGGCCGCCTATAACCGTATGGCCCTGCTGGGCCTGTGGGTGGCGGAGCGCCAGCGCTGCCCGGGCATGCAGCAGCTGGTGCCCGAGCTGGTACTGCCCCTTGCCCTGGGCCCCAACCCCTATGTGCTGAGCTACCACATGGCCGGCCTGCGCAGCCCCCGCAAGCACAAGGGCTATGTGCTGGCCGCCAGCGTACTGGTATTTCCCCTGTTGCCTGCCGGGCTGTATTACTATTTTAGCCCCCAAGCCACCTTTGATGTGCAGACCGAAGTATGGGATGCGCACGATGGACAAGCAGTGTATAGCCACAGCCAGCAAATACGGGGAGACTGGTGGCGCCGAGACCTGCTGCGCGCCCAGCTGTATCAGCAGCTCATGACCCTGAAAAGCCTGGAGGTACCCCAGAAATGAAGAAAGTCTTGCTGATCCTATGCGCACTACCCACACTGGCCGGTGCCCAGACGGCGGGCTACCTGGGTCATCGTTTTTATGTACTGGGGAATGCCTACTTGTTTCCAAACTTGCGTTATCAGCCTTTTCCTTCCATGCGTTGGAACTTGCGGCAAGAGGCCGCTGGAGGCTTTGTGCTGGGGCCACAGCTGGCCACCGAGCTACAGCTGGGTTTCCTCACTACTACCCTGCCCTACAAACTGCCGCCAGCCAAGCCGGGCCAGGTAGGTACCGGCAGGGGTTCGTCCGACGATTACTTGCGGATCAACAGCTACTACCTGGGGTTGCGGGCCAAGTATTTCCTCCGTAGGCTGGCGGGTGGTGTAGCCCCTGTGGGCCTGTATGCTGCCCTGGCTGCCCAGCACCACTGGGCACTTGCCTACGAGCCGGATGCCAGTAGTGGCCGCCTCAAGGCACAGTATGGTGGCTACCACCAGGGCTGGACGCGCGGACTGGCCCTTCAGGCCGAGCTGGGCAACCACTGGGTGGTAGCAGATCGTTTTCTGATTGATGTGGGTGTGCAGACCGGGTTATGGCTGAGTACGGGGCAAAGCAGCAAAACCAGCCTAAGCCCCGAGCAGCTCCGCCCCCGTGTGCAGGCTCGCCTGCTGAACCACACCGGCCTGAATGTAAAACTGGGCTTTGGCCTCCTGCTTTATTGACCTAAAGCGCCGGCGGGCTTTTAGGGTTCAAAGGGACTTCTTGCCTCCAAACACCCACTTGCTCGGGGTGGTAGTCTTCGTAAAGAAAAGATGCCCGGTGCTCGGCTGGTGCCAGTACTACCTGGCATAGGCTAACGGTGCGTAGGTCTGCCACCGGTGGCAGGTGTATGCCCGCGCTGTCTGTTTGGCTACCTGGCTGCAGGTGGAAATCGCGCAGGGCCGCGGGGGTCGGGTCCGCTTGCTGTACCAGGAAGCGCGCATAGGCTGCCTGCCTGCCCGCCTGCACCGCTGGGGTGTATAGGGTAGCACTGGCAAACAAGACGGGTTCGGCTGTGGGTAGCTGCCTAGCGTGGGCCTGGCTGCCATCCCATACCAGGCTATACAGGGCTTCGTGCTCATATACCACCAGGGTGAAGGGCTCCAGGCCCTGTAGTGCATAGCGCGTGTGGAATGCAGAAAAATCGGGATAATCAAAATACTGTGTTACCACCAGTCCGCGGCTGTGCCGGTAGGGCGGTTGGCGCTCGTGGCGCACAAAGGCCCCGTTTAGCAGGCAGGCAAAGCGGCCCCGCTCGCCCAGGGCTATCCAGCTCCCCAGCCCCTGCGGGTCCAGCGGGTACCAGCGGGCCTCGGCCCCGGTGGGTGCATGCCGCTCGGGCAGCAGGGCAGCAGGCCTGCTACTCCGCTCGTCGCGGCTGAAGGTAAACGCCCTGCGTATACCTGGGTGATAAGTAAGCGTACACACTTCTTTTTATTCCGCTTCTTTTGTTCACCAGGCACGTGCTGGGCCGGCGGCTGGGGTTTTTGCTATACCTGGAACTGCATTTCGTACAGGCGTGCATACACGCCGCCCTTGGCCAGTAGTGCTTCATGCGTCCCCTCTTCTACCATTACGCCTTCTTCTATCACCACGATACGGTCTACATTCCGCACCGTGCTCAGCCGGTGGGCAATGATGATGCTGGTGCGGCCTTCCATAATACGATCCAGCGCCTGCTGCACAATTTTTTCGCTCTGGTTGTCCAGTGCACTGGTGGCTTCGTCCAGGATGAGTATATCCGGATTGTGCAGGATGGCCCGCGCAATGCACAGCCGCTGCCGCTGGCCGCCACTCAGGGCACCCCCCCGCTCTCCTATCAGGGTGTCATAGCCCTGCTCCATTTGCAGGATGAAATCGTGTGCATTGGCAATCTTGGCGGCTGCAATTACCCGCTCCAGCGGGGTATCGGGCCGGCCAAAGGCGATGTTGTGGTACACGGTGTCGTTGAACAGGATCGCCTCCTGGGTTACAATGCCCATGCTGCTGCGCAGGGCTGTCGCGTTCAGGTTTCGGTAGTCGGTTCCATCCAGCAGGATGGCTCCCTCGGTGGGGTCGTGAAAGCGGGCTATCAGGTCGGCCAGCGTGCTCTTTCCGCCGCCGCTGGGCCCTACTAGCGCTATCTTCTCGCCTTTCTTTATCTCCAGCTGGATGCCCTTGAGTACCTCTTTGCTGTCGGGTTCGTAGCGGAAGCGTAGCTTGCGGATGCTGAGCCCATGTTTTAGCCGGACGCTTTGCTGCCCCGTATCGGACTCGGCATCTCGCACCGGTTCGTCTAGCAGCTCCTTTACCCGGTCATAGCTTACCAGTGCCTTCTGCACCCGGTTCAGGGCGCTGGTAAAAGTCTTGATAGGTGCAATGAACTGGGAGAAAAAGATGATGAAACCAATAAACTGGGCCCCACTCATCTCGCTAGCGCCCTGTACAATGAGGCTGCCGCCGTACAAAATGATGACCAGGACGACGAGTATGGTGAGCACCTCGTTTACCGGGCTTGCTATGGACTCTCGCTCGCGGAATCGCACCATCTCGTGCGAGTATTTCCCGTTGATCTCGCGGTAGCGGCGGCGTACGTACTGCTCGGCCGCAAAGGCACGGACGATGCGGATGCCACTCAGAAATTCATCCAGGTAGGATACCAGCACGTCCAGATTGGCCTGGCCCCGCCTGGCCCGCTTTTTCAGGCTCTTGTTTACCCGGCTGATTACGTAGCCGGTAAGCGGCAGCACCAGTAGCGTAAAGAGCGTGAGCTTCCAGCTGAGAAACAGCATGGCCAGCAGCAAAAAGAGCATGCTTAGCGGATCTCGAAAAAGCGGCATTAGTGTGCCAATGACCGCTTCCTGGATGATCTGTACATCATTGACCACCAGCGTCATCAGCCCCCCCTTCCGCATCCGGGTGTAGTAGGGCAGCCCCAGGCGGTTCAGGTGGTCAAAGATCACGTTGCGCATTTCCTCTATTACCCCCTGCTCCACCGGGGCCAGCACCCAGCTGCTGAGCAGGCGAAAGAAGTTTTTGATCACCACCAGCAGGAACAAAACCCCGCTGAATAGATAGAGCACCTGCATCTTGCCATAAGCCAGGATGTTTTCCGTTATCCAAAACTCGCCGTAGGCCTTGATGTACGTTCCGCTAAGCTGGAACGGACCAGGATCCACGGGCTGGGTGGGCTGCCCAGGCTCGAAGAGGATCTGCAAGAAGGGAATGGCCATCCCCAGGCTGAAGATGCCAAAGAGGTTGAACAGTACCAGAAATACAAAGGACAGGATGAGCTGGGTGCGGTAGGCGCGGCCATAGGCCAGGATGGCCCAGAATTTTCTCATAGGGGTGCTAGTTGGATATTCAGCGCGGCTTCTACCTCCTGGCGCAGTGCTTCTATGCTTAGCCAGTCTGCCGGCCTGTTGCTGTGGTAGCTGAAGTCTTGTTCCACCCGCTTGCCCTTAAAGTATGCGAGGTATTCGTCCGTATCCCATAGGGGCAGGGTAGGGCCAATTACATAATGCTTGGCAAACTCGAGGGTGTTCAGCGCGTCTGATGGGGTAATCAGGTCTTCGTGCAGCTTCTCTCCTGGCCGTATGCCAATGATCTGCTGCCTACAGTCTGGGCCTATGGCTGTGGCCAGGTCGGCCACACGGAAGCAGGGGATTTTGGGGATAAAGATCTCTCCGCCCCAGCTGTGGGCCAGGGCATACAGCAGCAGCTCTATGCAGCGGTCTAGCCGAATGCCAAAGCGCGTCATGTCCGGATGGGTGATTGGCAGCACACCGGTATGGCGAGCTTTCAGGAAATGGGGCACCACGCTGCCACGGCTACCCATAAAGTTGCCGTAGCGCACTACAGAGAACTGTGTGGCCTCATTGCGCTGCGCCAGGTTGTTGGCTGCAATAAAGAGCTTGTCGGCACACAGCTTGCTGGCACCATACAGGTTTATGGGGGCAGCGGCCTTGTCTGTACTCAGGGCTATCACGCGCTTTACACCCGTCTCCAGGGCGGCGTTGATCAGGTTTTCGGCCCCCATCACATTGGTGCGTATGCACTCCCAGGGGTTTTCTTCGGCTATGGGCACGTGCTTCAGTGCTGCGGCATGCACCACATAGTCTACCCCCTGCAGGCTGCGTATCAGGCGCTGCTCATCGCGCACATCGCCCAGCACAAAGCGCAGCGCCGGGTAGCGTGCACGTGGATACTCCTGGGCCATCTCATATTGCTTCTGCTCATCTCGGCTGAAGATGATGAGCTGCCCGATATCCGGATACTGGCCCAGTATCTGGCGCACAAAGGCCCTGCCGAAGGAGCCGGTTCCTCCTGTTATGAGCAAGGAAGCATCGCGTAGCATGTGCACAAAGGTAGCTTTTTCTGCTGCAGGCCCTGCACGGCCCAGGGGCTGAGCCTAGGCTTTTTGGGGTAGCAAAAGCTTTAAAGATTGTTAAGGCGCCGCCTGGCTGGCTAGATGCGCGTATTTTTGCGTGCATGCACATCTGGCAGCAGTATTTCCCTTTTCTGCGCTGGCGCCAGAGCCAGTGGCTGATGCTGTGCATGGCGCTGGCGATGGCGGGCATCGTGTGGGTGCAGGCGCGCTGGGTGGGTGTGGGCCTGAATACGCAGCGCGCACTGCGCCTGGAGAAAGCCCGCTCGGCAGCCCAGAAGCTAGCCGAACAGCTGCAGTATACCGAGACTACGGAGCGCACCCAGCTGCAGTTTCGAGAGATGGCCGATACCCTGCGCACCCTGCGCGATGCCCTGGGCGAGCTGGCAGGGCCTGTGCTAGGGGGCGGGGTGCGTGCTGAAGAGGATGCGTACTATAAGATCCCCCGGAGCCACATGCGTATGGAGCATGTGCGAGATACCCTGATCTTCCATACCGATACGCTGATTATGGGTAGGCTGGCCCCCCGCTACTATACCGATACCACCTATGTGCTGCGCCAGCGGCCGGGCGCCCGGCCCCAAGACAGCCTGCAGCGCCAGCGCCAGCAGGCGCAGCAGCGCTACCAGTATCTGCTGGATAGCAGCCGGCGGGTGCTAGACCGCGTGTTTGTGCAGATGATAGCCCCGCAACCCCTGGCTAGCCACCAGCTGGACAGCCTGTACCTGGCCGAGCAGCTGCATGCCAGCCTGGCTGCAGCGGGCATCCACGAGACCGTGAACTTCAGCCTGCTGCGCAGGCTACCGGATGGAGATCAGCGCCTCTATGTACCAGCCCAGCCTGCCGGGTCAGACTCGGTGGTGGTGCAGCTTTTCACCCGGCAGGTTTTTACCCCGGATACCTACCTTACCCTTTATCTACCCCCCAACTATGCCTGGCTGCTGCTGGGCATGTGGGGCGAGATAGGCCTAAGCATGCTACTGCTGCTCTGCCTCTGGGCCCTCTTTGCCTACACCCTGCGGGCACTACGCCGGCAGAAGCGGCTGAGTGCCATGAAGACAGACTTCATAAACAACATGACGCACGAGCTGAAGACCCCCCTGGCTACAATCGGCATAGCTGCCGAGGCCCTATACCGTGCCCGAGAGCCACTACCCCAGCAGCGCGTACAGCGCTATGCCGGCATTATACAGGAGGAGAGCCAGCGCCTAAGCCAGCAGGTAACCCGCGTGCTGCAAACGGTGGAGCTGAAGCATGGCAGGGCCTATATGCCCGAGCGTGTGGCCCTGCAGCCTGTGTTTGCCGCGCTGGGCCAGCAGTTTATGCTAGCGCTGGAGCAGGCGGAGGGCCAGATGGATACCCACCTGGCAGAGCCGGACGCGCACCTGCTGGCCGACCCCATACACCTGCACCAGGTGCTGGCAAACCTGATAGATAATGCCCTGAAGTATGCCGGCCCCAAGCCCCGGATTGTCCTGCAAGCCTACCCACTGCCGGGCTACTACGCCCTGCAGGTGGTAGACCAGGGGCCGGGCATGGATGCAAAAGTGCTGAAGCATATCTTCGAACCCTTCTACCGCAGCCAGACCGGAAACCGGCAGGATACGCGGGGCTATGGCCTGGGCCTAAGCTACGTACAGTCGGTTATGCTGGGCCACAATGGCCGGGTGGAGGTGCAGAGCCAGCTGGGCCGTGGCACTACGTTCACCTTATTCTTTCCGCATGACCAAAGCTAAAATTCTTCTTGCCGAGGATGACCCGAACCTGGGGCTGCTCCTGCAGGAATATCTGGAAGAGCAGGGCTATAGCGTGAGCCTATGCCGAGATGGCCTGGAGGCCGAGCACGTATGCCATAGCCTACAGCCGGATGTGTGTGTGCTGGATGTAATGATGCCTAAGAGAGACGGCTTTGAACTGGCGGCCCTGCTGAAACAGCAGCGGCCCACTCTGCCCATCATCTTTACTACAGCCCGGGGCCGGATAGAAGACAAGGCAGAGGGCTTTGCCCTGGGGGCGGACGACTATCTGACCAAACCCTTTAGCGTAGAGGAGCTGGTGATGCGTGTAGAGGCCGTGCTAAAACGCAGCCAGGGCCAGGCTACGGACCAGGATACCTACGAGATAGGAACCTATCAGTTTAGCTACCCCAAGCGAACCCTGAGCCATAGGGGCGGCGAAGTGCAGCGGCTGAGCAGCAAGGAAAGCGAGCTGCTAAAGATGCTATGCCTGCACTGGGGCCACCTGCTGACTCGGGAGCAAGCCCTGGCCCGCATATGGGGCGGACACAACTACTACACCAGCCGTAGCATGGACGTATACATCACCAAGCTGCGTAAGTACCTGAGGCAGGACCCCCGGCTGGAAATCTTGAATGTACATGGGGAGGGTTTCAAGCTGCTGCTCCACCCGGACTGAGTCTTCGCTTCCCGCACCCCCATCTCCGCGTTCACCAAAGCACCCCCGCTGCGCCGTGCGCTAGTGGTTTGTATGGGAGTAGAAATCAGCCGGATCTACTTCCGGCTGCCCGGATCTTTTCCCCGCTGCTCGGCAATCTCGCGATCCGTCAGGAAATATCCGGCCTCCAGATCTGAGGCTGCAATGGGGATAAAGCGGCCATTACTGTAGTCCACCACCCAGCGCGTGGGCTTGGATGGGTTGGGCTTCTCTTCCTTGTTGCGTATCATTGCCATGGTTAGTTTGTGGTTGTAATCCTGTGGATAAATAAACGAAACCTTTTGTGTTTTCAACACGGCCTCGATTAATAATCCCAAAAATTCGTTTAAGGTAGCTCTTGTATCGACGCTGCACAGGGCCTTGTCTCTGGCTGGTAGCCAGTAGCGGCAGCGCGTAGCGGCGCTGGTGTACAGCGTGCCACACACTACCATCTTTGTATGGCTAGGCATGTACCGTCGGGCTTCCATTGGGGCGCGTGGGCGCCCGCTCATTTTAGACGGCGAAAAAAACCAGGGTTGTCAGTCTGTAGGGCGGCCATCGGCATCATCCTCCGTCGGGCCAGCATGGCCGGGCGCACCCTTTTCCGTAGGGGCATCCAGCCCCTGTGCATCCGGTATGGGCGCACCATGGGGGTCGTAGCGGGGGTAGCCCAGGTAGGCATCCAGTCGCTGGATAAGCAGCGGGTGCTGCACATGCTCCAGCTGCTCGGCCACCTCGTGCACCTGCTCCCAGCCGAACTGTAGTTTCTCTACCAGGAAGGTTTCCCACAGCCGGTGCTTCCGGATGATGGAGCGTGCCAGCCGGGTGCCCTTCTCGGTCATGCGTGCACCGTAGTAGCGCTTGTACACCAGGTAGCCCTTCTCGCTCAGCCGCCGCAGCATATCGCTCGCCGAGGCGGCGCTGGTGCCCAGCTCTCGGGCCAGCACGTTGGTACTTACAGGCTGGTCATTCCCACTCAGCTTATAGATCGCCTTCAGGTAGTTTTCTTCGGATATCGTGGGCGTTGACATCAGCTTCTGGAGAGTGGTGGGGTGGGGGGGGTCCTGTTTTGCCCGGGTGTAGCTGTAGGCCCTACCGTGGGCGGCCCGGGTTTAGTTCTGCCAGCCGTGCCTCGAAAATAGCTTTTTCCAGGATGCGCTGCTCCTGTTCTCCCCGCGCGATCAGGCGCTGGCCCACCCGCGCCTCGTAGGCGCAGCGGATGCGGCTACCCGATACGGACAGCAGCGTAGCGCAAATGTCTACCGTAGCCCCCAGCGGGGCTGGCCCCAGGTGCTCAATACTGAGGTAGGTGCCGATCCCCTCCTCGCCCTCCTCTAGCATTTGCAGCACAAATAGCCGACAGCACCATTCGGCATCGCGGCCCAGGGCAAAGGTGCTGTACAGTGGGTGCACCTGCTGCCCCTGGAAGCTGGCCAAGTCTGCTGGGCCCACCACCACCTGATATACCTGCCGGTCTCCGGGCTGGAAGGGGTTTTTCATCGGGACGATAGTGAGCAGGGTGGTGGGATAGGCCGGTAGGTGTGTTAGGTGGCGTTTGCCCGGCGGGCGGGCCGAAACAGTAGCCATAGCCCTATAAGCACAAAGGGAATACTCAGTTGCTGGCCTACCTTCAGGCCACTGATTAGGCCGCCCGACCCGGAATGGGCCTGCTCCAGCTTGGTATACTCCAGCAGGAAGCGGCTGGCAAACAGGAGCACCAGAAACAGGCCCCCCAGGCGGCCAGCCTGCCAGCTGCGTCCCCTGCGCAGATAAGCGTAGTGCAGGGCAAAAAACAGGATCAGCACTGCTATCGCCTCATACAGCTGGCTGGGGTGTCGTGGTGCTAGCCGGTCGGCCAAGGGTACCTTTGGGCCTTCAAAATATACGCCCCAGGGGAGGTCTGTTACATACCCATAGATCTCACCATTCACAAAGTTGCCCAGGCGGATGAACATGCCCCCTAGCAGGATAACGGGCCCTATGCGGTCTAGCAGCCAGATGAAGGACTGATCGGGGTGCCGATGGCCCCAGTAGAGCAGCACGGCCAAGATCATGATGCCAGCCCCATGGCTGGCCAGGCCCCCATCGCGGATGTAGAGCACGCTGATGGGATTGGCCACGAGGGCATCAAAGTCATAGAACAGCATATGCCCAAGCCGCGCCCCCACGATTGTACCCAGGATGATCCACATGCTTAGCCGATCCAAGTCTTCCAGGCTGCGGCCCTCGCGCCGGTATACCCAGCGCATGTAGTAGTGCCCGGCCAGAAAAGCCACGGCAAACAAAATACCATACCAGGCAATGTCGAGCCCGAAAGGCGAGAAGGCAATGGGGTCTGGGCCCCAATGGATGGCGGCTGTCATACCCGGCAAGTTAGCCATCATTCCCCAGCTGCCATATACAAAAGTGAAAAAGACAAAGTGGCAGAAAGGAACGGCATAAGCCACAGCGGGGTTTAGTTGGTATCGCTTTTGCGGTACTATTCCATGTGTAGGAATAGCCTAACTGACAGATGGCCGTGCAAGAAGAAATTGTGAACAAAGTAGCCCAGAGTGGCCTCGTTACCCTGAATCTGGAGCAGTATGCCCCTACGCAGGCAGTGGTGGGTATGGACATAAAGGAACAGCTGTTTCAGGGCCTCATCCTGCGCGAAAAGGACTTTCGGGCCTGGGTAGATACCCACGACTGGGCCGCCTATGCAGGCAAGCACGTGGCTATACACTGTAGTGCCGATGCCATTGTGCCCACTTGGGCCTATATGCTACTTACCACCCGGCTGGCACAGGCAGCTTCCGTTGTGTTTGCCACACCCGACCACCGGCGGGACGAGCTGTACCGCACTGCCCTGCTGCAGGCCCTGGATCCGGCCGCTTACGCCGATGCACGGGTGATCCTGAAGGGCTGTGGCAGCGTTCCCATCAGCGCCTATGTAGAGGCTAGCCGCATCCTGAAGCCGGTAGTGAAAAGCCTGATGTACGGAGAGCCCTGTAGCACGGTGCCCATCTACAAAAAGCCTAAAACTCCCTGATTTTTAGTATCTTTCAGTCATAATTCTCCCGAAAACAATTTTACATCCGCCACATGGGACTATTTTCCTGGGCCAAGGGCCAATTTATTGAAGTTATTGAATGGGTACAGACAGACCGCGATACGGTGGTGTGGAAGTTCCCCGATGCCGATAAGGAAATAAAGAACGGCGCACAGCTAACGGTGCGCGAGGGCCAGGCCGCGCTGTTTGTAAGCGAGGGCCAGGCCGCCGATGTGTTTGCGGCTGGCCGGCACGAGCTGGTAAGCCGAAACATCCCCCTCCTTACCTCGCTGAAAAGCTGGAAGTATGGCTTTGAGTCGCCCTTCAAGTCCGACGTATACTTCTTCAACATGGGGCAGATACGCAACATGAAGTGGGGTACCAAGTCGCCAATCCTGGTAAACGACCCTGCCTTTCGTTTCCCCATCCAGCTGCGTGCGTTCGGCACCTTCGATTTTCGCATTACCGATCCCAAACTCTTCTTCCAGGAGATAGCCAAAACCGACCCGCATGTAACCAGCGACGATATTCTGGAAGACTTCCGTAGCTCGGTGGTTACCCGGTTTAGTAGCGCGCTGAAGAAGAGCGGCAAGAGCCTGGGTGAGATTAACGCAAACGCGCACGACATAGGGGCCGACCTGCTACAGACCCTGACGCAGGATTTTCAGGGGGCGGGCCTTACCCTCACCGCCTTTCATGTAGAAAACGTAAGCCTGCCGCCAGAGGTGCAGCAGCGCCTGAATGAAATGGACTTCAAGAAAATGGAGGCCATGGACCAGAACGAGGTGGAACTGAGCAACCTGATGGGCAAGGCCAACATCAGCCAGAACGTGCAGGATGTGCAGAAGTACATGCAGTTTCAGGCTGGCAGCAGCATGAACCCTGCACAAAACAACCCCCAGGCCGGTGCGGGCGGCAGCAGCACCGCCGGAGACATGATGCAGATGGCCATGGGCATGAACCTGGCCAACCAGATGATGAATGCCCAGCAGAAGCCCCAGGCAGCCGAGCCCATGACGCAGGAAAAGATAATGGAAACCCTGAAGCAGCTGGGCGAACTAAAAGCCGCCGGCATCCTCTCCGAGGCCGAGTTTGAGGCGAAGAAGAAAGACCTGCTTAGCCGCCTGTAGAACTACCGGCATGGGAACTGTGATATGTATAGGGGCTACACGGCCCCTATATTTTTGTAAAATCTTGATAGATAGATAGTTAAAATAAATCGGTGGGTTAGTAAGGCGGGCTATATTTGGCAGCTGCTATTTGCCCACATCCACAAGCACAAAATCATCCCTACTCCCCCCAACAGCGATAGCCGCTGTGTACTACAGAGTTTATTTTCGGCAAGTCGTTTCTAGATCAGTAGGTATAGAGCGCTGCCAAGCTGCACCCCCACCAGCCCACACAACGGGCTAAAAGGGATGAATGGTGCACCCGCCTGAAGCGAATTGTGTATCTTTGGCACCCAAACCAATAGCTATATGAAAAAACGTTATTTATCTCTGGCTGTTTTTGCCTGTATGGTGCTATTCCCTATAGCCATGCAGGCCCAGAAGGACGCTGAGCCCAGGAAGCACGATCCACAGAAAAACCTGTTCGATAGCATAGAGCTCCTGCTGCCTACCCCCAATGTATATCGTACGGGTAGCGGTGCCCCCGGCCCCCAGTATTGGCAAAACACGGCGGACTATAACATCTCGGTAGAGCTGGTAGACAGCACCCAGATGGTTATGGGCGAAGAGACCATTACCTACACCAACAACAGCCCGGATGCCCTCCGCTATCTGTTCCTGCAGCTGGAGCAGAACTACTTCGACCCCCAAGGCATCAGCCAGCTGACGGAGAGTACCCGCTTTCAAAAAATGACCACCGAAGACTGGAACGGGATGAACTACCGGCAAGACTTCCCGGGCGGAATACAGGGCCTGGAAGTATCGGATGCATCGGGCCGCGCCCTCACCTACCAGATACACTATACCAACCTGCGGGTAGACCTGCCTGCGCCGCTGGGCCCGGGCGGCAAGTTTACCCTGAAAGTGAAGTGGCGCTACCAGATGCAGCGGCACGCACGCTTTGGCGCACGTACCGGCTTCGAGGAGTTTGCCGACGGCAACCGAATTTATGAACTGGCCCACTGGTTTCCCCGTATGATGGTGTACAACGATGCCGAGGGCTGGCAAAACCAGCAGTTTCTGGGTCAGGGAGAGTTTGCACTCCCCTTTGGTAACTATCAGGTGCAGATTACCCTACCGGCAGACTTTGTAGTGGCTGCTACCGGCGAGCTGACCAATGCCAGCCGGGTGCTGGCCGCCACCCAGCTGCAGCGCTGGAAGCAGGCCCAGCAGGAGGAGGTGCAGCCAGTCTTGATCATTACCCAGGCGGAGGCCGACGAAAATGCCCAGCAGCGCCTGACGACAAAAAAAACCTGGATATACAAGGCCGAGCAGGTGCGCGACTTTGCCTGGGCGGCTAGCCGCCGCTTCATCTGGGATGCCATGAAGCTGGACCTGAACGGAAAGCCCGTAATGTGCATGAGCTATTACCCCCGCGAAGGAAACCCCCTGTGGGAGAAATACTCCACCAAGGCCATAGCCCATGCGGTAAAAACCTACAGCAAGTACACGGCAGACTTCCCCTGGCCCACCATGATCAGTGTAAACGGACCTGTGGTCGGCATGGAGTATCCCATGATTACCTTCAACGGCCCACGGCCCGAGGCAGACGGTACCTACAGCCTGGCACAAAAGAATGCCCTCATCAGCGTCATTTTTCACGAGGTGGGGCACAACTTCTTCCCCATGCTCATCAATAGCGACGAGCGCGACCATACCTGGCAAGATGAGGGTTTCAACACCTTTATCCAGTACCTGACGGAGCAGGAGTGGGAGCTGGGCTATAATAGCCGCCGGGGCCCTAGCACCGGTATTACAGACTTTTTGCGAAACAGCGGCGGCGAAACAATCCATCAGCATAGCGATCGCATAAGCCAATTTCGCAACACCCAGTACCTGAAGGTGGCCGCTGGGCTAAACATCCTGCGCGAAACGGTGATGGGCCGCCAGCTGTTCGACTTTGCCTTCAAAACCTACTGCCAGCGCTGGGCCTTCAAGCACCCCCGCCCGGCAGACTTCTTCCGCAGCATGGAAGATGCCAGCGGGGTAGACCTGGACTGGTTTTGGCGCGGATGGTGGATGGGTAGCGACCCCGTAGACATTAACCTGGCCACCCTGACCCAATATGAACTACTGGGCCAAAACCCCGAGCGCGTGCTGCAATGGGAACGGAAGGAAGCACAGGCACAAAGCCGGCATATATCCCAAATACGGAATGAGCGAGACATAAAGAGCACCTACACACAGCGCGACACCAGCACCCACGACTTCTACACCACCTACGACCCCTATGCCCCGAATGCGTACCACCGGCAGCTGTATACGCGTTTTCGCGAAAGCCTGAGCGAGGAGGACAAGAAGTATCTGGACCAGCCCAACAAATACTACTATCAGCTAGACTTTGTAAACGAGGGCGGGATGATGATGCCCCTGGTGCTACAGCTGGTGTACCAGGATGGTAGCGACGAACTGATGCGCATACCCGTAGAGATATGGCGCCGCAACAACTATGCCTGTAGCAAGGCCCTCATCCTGGATAAGCCCCTGCAGAAAGTGGTGCTGGACCCCTACCTGGAGACCGCAGACATAGACCGGCAAGACAATGTGTATCCGCGCGAGATACTCCGGAGGCAGATTAGTGTAGACAAGCCGCAAGCGAGCGAGCCAAGCCTGAACCCCATGCAGCTGGACCGTGCAATACGCCAGGACGGCAAGGGGTACCAGGGGGAGTAGCCCTGCGGCCCCTGCCATAGATGCGCTATTGCGCTTATCATCGGTACACTTCACAGCAGTACCCCGGCCTTCTAGCCGGGGCACCGCCGTGTTCAAATGGCACTCATCACTCGGGCTGCCTGTTTAGCACCAGGTTCATGCGTGCATGCGCCGCCCCTACTTCGGCCTCGTCGCCCACTACCGTTGCCCTCAGCTGGTCTCCCTCCATCCCGGTTATGCGCCAGGTCTCCCGGTTGCCTGCTGTGTCCGTCAGGCTAAGCCGAGCACCGGTTCGTTCCCAGGTTCCCGCCTGGTTCACGCCCGCCTCGTGTGCAAACACCTTGCGGTATTGCCCATCTGCGCCAAACGTATAGCAGGTGCCGGGCATGCCCTGCCGCACCATGTTTTTTAGTGCTACTGGCACCGTTCCGCCCGGGTCCTCCAGCTCGGCCTGCTGCACCACCCAGCTGCCCGTTAGGTCGGGCTCCGAGCTACAGCCACATACACACACGGCCAACGATGCACATACCCACAGCCAGTGCACATGCAGCCAGCCTGGGCGGAAGCGGAATAGAAATACAGATGGACTCAACCTCCCTGCCATGCAGAAATATACATAAATGTGGCAAAAAACACGTGGCCATGGGGCTTTCATCTATCTTTGCTCATGCGCTTGCCCCACCCTATCCAGCAGTACCGCATGCCCGCAGAGTGGGCACCCCACTACGCCACCCTGCTTAGCTGGCCCCGAAATGCCCAGACCTGGCCGGGCGAGAAGCTAGACCGCGTAGAACGCGTGTTTGCCCTGATCGTGCAGGCCCTGCTGCCCTACGAGGCGGTGCTCATCTGTGCCGGTGGCATAGAGCACCGCGTGAGCCGCGTGCTTACACGCGCAGGCATAGAGCCTGGCGAGCTAACCCTGCTACCCTTTGAAACCAACGATAACTGGATGCGCGACCATGGCCCGATCCTGGTGCAGCACCGCGATACACAAGAGCTGGCCGTAACCAACTGGGGCTACAATGCCTGGGGAGGCAAGTATCCGCCCTATGACCTGGACAATCAGATTCCGGAGCACATAGCCCGCTTTCTGGAGCTGCCTGTGGTGAGCCCACCCCTGATCCTGGAGGGGGGCAGCATAGAGGTAGACGGCCAGGGTACACTCCTCACCACCGAGTCTTGCCTGCTAAACCCCAACCGAAACCCGCACCTGGGGCAGGCCGAGATAGAGGAGGCCCTGCGCACCCACCTGGGTATAGAACGGATACTCTGGCTGGCCGATGGCGTAGCCGGGGATGATACCGACGGACACATAGACGACCTGACCCGGCTGGTGGGAACCGACACCATTCTGACCATCGTAGAGCCAGCTGCTGAGGACGAAAACTATGCCATCCTCCAGGAAAACCTTCGCCGCATCCGGGGCTTCCGCACCGCCACGGGCCAGCCGTATCGGGTGCTGCAGCTGCCCATGCCCCCCCCGCTGGTTGCAGACGGAGTACGGCTGCCCGCCAGCTATGCCAACTACTATGTGGCCAATGGCGTTGTGCTGCTACCCACATTCGGGGTACCTACAGATCAGGCAGCTATGGAGATACTACAGCAGTGCTATCCGGAGCGCCGGATCATCCCCATCCGTTGCGAGGACCTGCTGTGGGGGCTGGGCGGCATCCACTGTGTTACACAGCAGGTTCCCACAGGTGTCAATCTGACATAGGGCGGGCTTCTGTATTTCAGATGCGCTATCTTTACCGGCCAGGCTAGATGGATGGTGTAAGTTTTTTTTGCTTATGGAGGCTTTCGAGACCATCAAGAAAATTTCCGCCCAGCTCAAGGACCTGTCGGGTGCTGCCAGCCTGCTGGGCTGGGATCAAGAGGTGTACATGCCTGCCGGTGCCATAGAGCGCCGCGCTACCCAGCTGGGCACACTCGCTGCCCTGCGCCACAGGATCCTGGCAGAAGAGCTGGCACCCCTGCTGCCCAGGGTGGAGACTGCCAGCCTGAACGAAAAAGAGCGGCTCAACCTGGCCCAATTGCGCCTGCAAACCCAGAAGGCCCTGAAGCTGCCAGCCGCCTTTGTGCAGGCCCAGGCCGAGCTGGCCGCCCGTACCCAATATGCCTGGGAGCAGGCCAAAAAGCAGGCTAGTTGGCAAGCCTTCTGCCCCGCCCTGGAGCAAATGGTGGACAGCAAGCGCCGCGAAGCCGAATACTATGGCTACACAAACAGCCCCTACGAGGCGCTGATGGATAGCTATGAGCCAGGCCTGACGCTGGCAGAGGTAGACCCGATATTTGAGCAGCTGCTGGCTGGGCTGGTTCCGCTGCTTAAGTCTCTGCAGGGGCAGCCCCAGGTGCCAGATGCATTTCTGGCTACACCTGTGGGCAAGGACGCACAGTGGGCGCTGAGCATGCGTCTGCTTGCCGAGATGGGCTTTGACCTACAGCACGGCAGGCAGGATCTGAGTACCCACCCCTTTACCACCAGTGCGGGGCCGGAGGATGTGCGCCTCACTACGCTGATTGTGGAGCGTGATATGCAGGCCATGCTCTACAGCACCCTGCACGAGATGGGACACGGCCTGTATGAGCAAGGCCTGCCTGCCCATGCCTACGGCCTGCCCGAGGGCGAGGCCAGTAGCCTGAGCCTGCACGAGAGCCAAAGCCGACTGTGGGAGAACAACATAGGCCGTAGCCAGGCTTTCTGCCAGTGGCTATTCCCCCTACTGGCCGAGTATATGCCGCATGCCCTGGCTGGCAAAACCCCCGAAGACCTGTATCGTGCTGTGAACAAAGTACAGCCAGGCCCCATCCGCATCCAGGCAGATGAGCTTACCTACCACACCCACATCCTGCTGCGCTACCAGGTGGAGCGCCAGCTGATAGAGGGCCGCCTGGCTGTGCGCGATATTCCGGACTACTGGAGCGCCTTCTTACTACAGCACCTGGGCATACAGCCCACCACCGAGGCCGATGGCCCGCTGCAAGACATCCACTGGGCCATCGGTGCCATAGGCTACTTTCCCACCTATACCCTGGGCAGCCTCTATGCCGCCCAGCAGTACGCCCACATGGCCCAGCAGCTGCCCGAGCTGCAGGCCCAGCTGCGTACCGGCCACTTTGCACCCATACACGCCTGGCTGCGCCAGCGGGTGCACCAGTATGGCAGCCTGTATTCGGCCCGGGAATGGAGCTTGCAAGTGCTGGGCGAGCCCCTGGATCCCCGGTATTTTCTCCGTTATTTGTCTGATAAACTTGTGCAGGTATACGCTTTACCGATTGCCTAATGCCCTTCCTTATCCACCTCCTGCTTGGTACCTTTATCAGCTTCTTTGCGGCCATGCCGCTGGGGCCGGTAAACCTGGCCGTTGTGCAAACGGCCTTGAACCAAGGTCGGAATCAGGCTATCCTGGTAGCCGTTGGCAGCAGTACCATGGAGCTGCTGTACTGTCTGTTGGCAGTCATTGGTGTAGACCTGCTCTTTAGCAACCAGCGAGACCAGGATGTGTTTGTACTGGTGCTGCAGATGCTTAGCATCCCCTTTATTCTCAGCCTGGGTTTTTACAACCTGTTTCGCCGGGTAAAGACCGATGAGGAGGAGGGTATGGCTACCAAAAAGGTGCGCAAGGGGGGCGGCTTGATGCTAGGCTTTACCCTCAACTTTTTCAACCCCATGCTGCTGCCCTTCTGGCTAATGGTGGCTACTTTTTTGCGTAGCCGCAGCTGGCTGAGCAATGACCTGGCGCACCTGCTTATCTACTCCATGGGGGTTATGCTTGGCACCTTTCTGCTCCAGCTGAGTGTGGCCCTGGTGGCTGCACGCAAGCAGGCCGGCATGAGCTACAAGAGCAAAGTGACCGTAACCCGCATCATCGGCTATCTCTTCATCGGCCTGGGCCTATACGTGGCCTACCTGATGGCACAGACTATGCTGGAGATAGGCTGGCTCTAGCGGATGAGTGTAACGGTACCCGTCAGTACCTCGCCGTTTTCCAGCTGTAGGCTGTACACATAGGCTCCCTCGGGTGCTGGTGTTTTGCCCTCTACGGTGCCGTCCCAAGCTCCCGCACCCCGGTATACCTGGTTCCCCCAGTAGTCATAAATTACATGCTGTACAATGCGGGGAAAGAACACCTCTGCCCGGCCCGGCCAGTAGTCATTCAGGCCGTCTGCATTCGGGCTGAAGGCATTGGGTACCCGCAGCTGCTTCCCCAGCACCTGTATACAGCCGGTGCAACGCGCCTGCCACGCACAGCCATCCCGGTCTGTAGCCGTCAGTTCCAGGTCATACAGGCCCGTGCTGTCCAGCCGGGCCACGATCCGTTCGCCCAGGTAGCTCTGCCCCCTTTGGCCGCCAATCCGCCAGCGGTATTCCACCGGATCCCCATCAAAAATGGCGGTGAAGCTCAGGTCCACATAGTCTTGTGCGTTCAGCTGCGCGCGCGCCTGCGCAGGCAGAAAGCGGAGGCTGGGCGTGAAAAGCGGAAACCGGGCTTCTACCCGCGTGCAGGGGTTTGCCGCATTTTCCACCACCAGCTGCAGGTTATTCGCCAGGCTGTCGGTCAGGCTGATGCGCGCACCCTGCCCTATCTGTACCGGGGGCTGCCCGGCCCCTGTGCCTACCCGTAGCCAGCGGTACGGTGCGCCTGGGCTGGCACGCTCAATCTCAAAATCATACCGATACGGAACACAGGAAGGAACAGCCCGGACGCCTACTTCCTCGGGTAGGGTAAGCAGTATGTCATAGGCCGTGCTGTAGATGCAGTCATTGTCTAGCGTGATGCTGAGCGTGATGCGGTGTGCGCCAGGCGTACTATAGGTGATGGGCGGCGGCAGTGCGCCGGCATAGCTGGCCAGGCTGGCACCCGGGCCAAAGTTCCAGCTATATACGGCAGCCACGGTGTCGCCCCCGGCTATGCCAAACTGGATGCGGTGCCCCACAAAGCACTGGGTGGCCTCCAGCAGGTATCGCTGGATAAGGGCCGTTCCGTCCAGTACGCCTAGTGTTAGGTCCACTGTTACACCGCACTGGTCTCGGATGGTGAGAGCCTGGGTAAGAGAGGGCCCCGTGAGCGACACGTTCTGGGTATCGATCGTGCCGAAGCTGCCCGAGCTCCCCCAGCGGTAGGTAAAGGGCGGTCGTCCCCCCCGTACGTTCGGCGCCCTTAGGGTAACGGTGCCTGGCCCACAGCTCACGAAGCTGGTATCTCGGGCTGTAGGGAGATCCCAAAAGCTCACGACAATGGTGCGGCTTGCCTGTAGGCTTGCTTCGCCGGCGCGGCACGAGTCTCGCACCCTAAGCGTATAGCTGCCCGGTGCCGTTATCTCTATCCGGTTGGTGTTGCCTGGGCTGGCGGCCCCCCAGCTGTAGGTGTAGTTTCCGTAGCCCCCACTTACCAGGGCTTCCAGCACCTTGCCAGGTTCGGTGGTGCAGAAGCGCAAGCTGGCAGGCGCTGTAACCTGCAGGGGCTGAAAGTCGCGTAATACAAAGGTATCCCGCAGTGCCAGTATCCGGCTGCCACACGATTCGCTGAAGAGGTTGAGCTCCAGCCGTTCCTCGCCCTCCACCAGGGCATCGTCCAGCACCGTTACCGGTATTGTCAGTGTAGCCTGTCCGGGGGCCAGCGTCTGTGGGCTGGCCACGCCCAGGCTGTAGTCCAGGCCTGCTGTGGCGCTGCCGCCCAGCGTCCAGCTTATCTGGGCGGGCTGAGATAGGTCTCCGCTCCTTGTTACCGCCAGCTGCTGGCTATTGCCGCAGTTTTCTGCCAGTATGCTGGCATTCAGGCTGTTTTCAGCCCTTACCGCATACAGGTTGCTGGTAAAGCTCCCGGCTTCGAGAAACACGCCAGAGTCCACGGTTGCATCTCCCACATCGGCCACAATCAGTTCGATGCGGTACGTTTGGCAGGGCTGTACGGTGGCCACGGCCTCCAGTAGTACGGTCAGCCCATCGTACGCCACGGTAGTAAACACCGGCCCGCCAGCCGCAGAATTGTCTACATAGAAAAGCGGATTTGTAGGTGCCACGGGCGGCACATCAAACGGATTCCCACCATTCACGTTTGCTATGCTGATCGGGGTACTTGTTCCGGGGATTACAGCCAGGTTCTGCCGCCCGGCTATGCCGGGGCCCGATATCAGTAAGCCAAACACATCATTGAAAAGTGAACCCACAAATTCGGGATACTCTTCGCTGCCAAATACATATCGAAAACTGAGCCTGTTTCCTGAGGGAATTACGTCAAAGGCCAGCACCACCGCATCTTCGCTGGCAGCGCCTGCTGTGGTGGTTGCCCACAAGTTGCCTTCTGTACCATTTACCCAGGTCGGTAAGTTGAAGCCTGGCCCTGTTGCAAGCCCGGCTAGCCCAGTGGTGAGCACAATACCAGTCCGAATCGGAAAACCGGAATTTGTATTCTGAAACAAACCCGACGCATCTATGGCCCCGGTGTAGCTGGCATTCTGGATCGTTACACCCGTCCCTGCGAGCGCCCCCGCCAGCTGCGTGGCACTTCCGCCGGGTGTAACCTGCAGCGGCTGGGCATGTGCCGACCAGCACAGCACCCCCAGCAGAATACAGCGCGTGGACCAGACAAGGCGGAAACAGGTAAATGCGTTAACCATAATAGCAGGGGGAAGTATTCCGAGTAATAGAACGAGCAGAGCCGCCCCTTAGTGCGCTCTCGGGAGCCCCACACGGAGCTAATCTACAGGCAAATACAGGCAGGTTGATATTTCTGCCCCAGACTTGGCATACAAGCCTTGCGTTTCCATCAAATCTTCAAGAAATGCGTGTAATCTGCGCTGATAGATCGCTTGTTGGCTCCTATCCTTTTATTCGCAAAAGAAGGACACCCGCTCTTATCTATCGAATGCCGGGATCGGGCTTTATATCAGTACACCCCTTACCGTAGTAAGGTTACACTGCCAGTGAAGGACTGGTTGTCCTCCAGTTCCAACACATAGAAATAGGTTCCCTCGAATGCATTGGCCCCGTCAGTGGTTCCATCCCAGGCATTCTGCCCCTCATAGGCCAGCACACCCAGGCGGTCAAATATCTTCAGGCTGGCTACCCGCACTGGCCAGAGTGTATTCACATTGTCGGGCCAGCGGTCATTTCGGCCATCGGCATTAGGGGTAAACACATTGGAAAGCTGCAGGCGTACCGTGCCGGGCAAAATGGTGATGCATTGTTCACAGCGTGCAGACCAGTCACATCCGTCTGCATCCGTTACCGTTAGGGTAAAGCTGTAAGTACCTGTTGCTTCAAAAAGCATCGATACCTCGGGCCCAGTGTAGCTACCCGCACCCGGCAGTTCATCTATCTGCCAGCTATATAGGTTGCCATCGCCACGGAAGAAGCCGAGGAAGGGCAGCTCGGCAAAGCCGAGCTCATTCAGCTTTGCTTCGCCTGATACTGGCAGAAAGCTGGCCACAGGCCTGGCCAGGGCATAGCGCCGCTGCACACGGGTACACGGGTTTTGCACATTGGTAAGCAGCAGGGTGATGCTGTCTTGCGTCGCCTCTTCCAGGTCCAAGCTGCTGCCGGTGCTCGGCAGAGGCGTTTCGGTACCCGTGGCGGGGTCTACCCGGCTCCAGCGGTAGTCTGCACCGGCAGTGGGGTTCTCTACCACGAACTGATAAAGATTGGCCTGGCAGGTGGCCACCTGTGCCAGTGCCACCTCCTCGGGCGTGGTTAGGCGTACCACAAGGCTCGTGTCATAGTTGCAGCCGCCCGGTAGCGCTATATTCAGCGAGATGGTGTATACCCCGGCGGCGGCGTAGGTAACCACTGGCGGCAGGGCACCCGCATGGGTAGCCGGGCTGGCACCGGGGCCGAAGCTCCAGCTGTAGGCACCCGCTATGGGTACCGCAGCTCCAGCTACCTGAAGGTCCACCGCATGCCCCTCGAAGCACTGTAGACTGTCTACCCGATAACGCTGCACGCCCACCGGTGTATCCACTACTGTAAGCTGCACAGTGTCTGTTTCGCCACATTGGTCGCGCACCACCAGTGCCTGGCTGTAGGGGAAGCCCGCCAGGTTCACCTCAAAAGTAGATGCTGGCACAAAGGTACCCCCCGCTGTCCACTGATATTCAAAGGGGGGCAGGCCGCCCAGCACCTGCGGGGCCTGCAGCGTGTAGGCACCCAGCAGGCAGTGCGCATAGGTGCTATCTTGCATAGCCGGTTCAGAGTATATTTCCACGTCAAAGTCCAAGGTCTCTGTTAGCCTGGTACCGCTGCTACAGCTGTCCACCACCAGCAGGCTATAAGTGCCCGATGCGCTGGGGACAATGGTAGGGGTGGTTTGGCCAGTGCTCCACAGGTACCTGTAGTTGCCAAAGCCCCCCGAAACCGTAGGGCCGATCGTTTTATCCGCAGCAAGGCAGAACTGCTGCTCAGCGTCGTGCACCGCCACCAGCGGCCTGAAGTCGCGAATGACAAAGGTGTCCCGCACCTCGGTAGCACGGCCCGCACACAGGCCAGTAGCTGGCGTGTAGTTGAAGATTAGCTCCAGCGTCTCATCGGTCTCATCTAGTACATCAGTAAGTACGTTGACAGGCAGCTCTATCTCCTCCTGCCCCACGGCAAAGGTCTGCGGGCTGGTAAGGCCCAGGGTGTAGTCCAGCCCCTGGGTAGCGGTGCCCGCCAGTGTCCAGCTCAGGGTCTCTGCGGTGGTGGTGCCGCCCGTTCGGCGGATGCGTATCCGCTGATTGGTGCCACAGTTTTCGACCAGTGTATCGGAGCCAAAGCCCTGCAATACAACACTTTCCAACGGTAGCTCCAGGGTTAACAGAAAGGTGTCTCGTGTGATGCATCCACTGGCAAGCTGCACCGCCAGGGTGATTTCGTGCATCCCGGCCTGGCTGTAGGTGATGCCGGTGGGGGCTACCTGGTTGCTCGTGCCGGGGGTGGCCTCGGGCCCGAAGTCCCAGGTGTAAGTGCCCGCCTCTATTGTGCCCGCTGTGGCAAAGCCCAGGCTATGGCCCGCAAAGCACTGCTCGGCCATGTAGGAGTAGGTTTGGCTTAGCGGGGTGTCCACCTCGTTGCTTACGGTCAGCTGTACTGTGTCTGTTTGGCCGCACTGGTCGCGCACCACCAGTGCCTGGCTGTAGGGGAAGCCCGTCAGGTTCACCTCAAAAATAGCCTCAGGCACGAAGGCACCGCCCACCGCCCACTGATAGGCATAGGGCCGCACCCCCCCCCCAGCACCTGCGGGGCCTGCAGCGAGTAGGCACCCAGCGTGCAGTGTGTGTAGGTCGTGTCGTTGCTGCTTATTCCATCCGTCCCTACGAAGCTGACGCTTACGGTCTTTACCACCTCGGTACTGCTGGCACCCACGGGGCAGGAGTCGCGTACGGCTACTGTATAGGTGCCGGGTGCCGTTATGGCCAGGTCGGCCCCCTGGGGTGCGCCTGTCCAGCGGAAGCGGTAGTTGCCAAAGGCACCACTAGCCGTAGCGGTCAGGGTCTTTGTGGGGGCGGAGGCGCAGAAGGTTACCTCGCCGGGCACGGTAACCACCAGCGGCTGAAAGTCGCGAATGCGGAAGGTATCCTTTAGGGCCAGGATGGGCGAGCCGCACAGGCTGCTGAACAGATCGAACTCCAGGGTCTCCGTCCCCTCCACCAGGGCATCACTCAGGATGGTAACCGGTATCTCAATAACCGCCTGACCGGCGGGCAGCAGCTGGGGGCTGCTGAGGCCCAGCGTATAGTCCACCCCCTGGGTAGCGGTGCCACCCACCACCCAGCTGATCGTTACGGGCTGATCTATGTCGCCCGTACGTTCCAGCACGATCTTCTGTTCGTCGCCGCAGTTCTCGGCAAAGTCTACCTCACTTAGCGCATTCTCTACCTGCAGGGCATAGTTCTCCTCGCTGGTGAAGCTCTCGGCTTCTAGGAACACACCCGAATCAAGTGTTGGATCTCCAATGTCCGAGACAATCAGTTCGATTCGATAGGTTTGGCAGGGTTGCACCTCGGCCTCGGCCTCCAGCAGCACCGTTAGCCCATCATACTGGGTAACCTCGCGCAGCGGGCTATCCAGGGGCGTGTTGTCGATGAAAAACTCAGGATTGGAAGGAATGGAAAGAATATCGTCATTTCCATTATTGACGGTGTTAATCGTAACGGGTACGCTGGTGCCCGGCACCAGTGCCAGGTTTTGCCTGCCCACTATACCCGGGCCCGAAATAAGCAGCCCAAAAATGTCATTAAATTCTGAGTATACAAACTCTCGATATTCCTCGCTGGCAAACACATACCGAAACTTCAGCCGGTTTCCGCCGGGCACCACATCGAAGGCGAGTACCGCCGCATCTCGGCTCTCTCTTCCGGTTGTGGTTTCGGCCCAGGCGTTTGGCCAGGTATTTATGGGAACCCCAAAGAGGTTTCTTACCGTGTTATCAATAGTGGCGTTTTCTATGTCGTTAGGCCCGGCAGCTACAGTAGCCCTACCCGTGGTGAGCACCAGGCCCCGCTGGATGGGAAAGTCCTCACTGGTGTTTTCAAACAAGCCCACGGCATTTGGTGGGCCAGTGTAGATTGCGTTCTGGATCGTAACGCCCGCACCCTCCAGAGATTCGGACAATGTCGTAGCATTATTGTTCGTGGTTATTTGCAAGGCCTGCCCTGTCACTAGTTGTACCAAGCCGAGCCCCGACAGGTAAAGAAGCAAGAGAAGGCGGAGATGAATGCGTATCATCATTATGTAGCGGTCGTCTAAAAAATTATAGCTAGCTCTTGTGTCGGCAAGTGAGGGCTGTCGCACTAAGCCTTTTCCCGACCAGGCGCACGCACCAGATAGGAACAGCAACAGATAAGACAACAATGAAAAGATGAACATAATGAATTCGGGACAGATAGCGTCCATGAAAAAACTGAACGGCTCAAATTTGTGTTTGAACAGTCATGGAAGACAGGTTCGTGCTAAAATGCGTAATTTTGCATCCCGCGAGCTTTAAGTATTGATTTTCACCCCCACTTCCTTCCGGACTGTAAACATGGACACTCTCTCTTACTTGTCGAATGCTGAGATTGGCTTTATCGACGGGCTGTATACCCAGTATCAGCAAGACCCCGAGTCTGTAGCCTACGAGTGGAAGCGCTTTTTCGAGGGTTTTACCTTTGCCCGCAGCCAGTACAACAATGGGCAGACGGCGAAAAATGCCGGTGTGGCCGATAGTCCGGAGCACATAGCCAAAGAGATTAGCGTAGTTAACCTGATCAATGCCTACCGCAGCCGCGGCCACCTGTTTGCAAAAACAAACCCCATCCTGCCCCGCCGAGACTTTCAGCCTACGCTGGCCATCGAGAACTTTGGCCTTGCCGAGTCCGACCTGGATCAGGTGTTCGTTAGCGGCTCCGAGCTGGGCATCGGTGCCCGCCCCCTGCGAGCCATTGTGGCCCATCTGGAGGCCACGTATTGCGGCACCATCGGCATCGAGTATCGCTACATCCGCAATCCGCGCATTACCGGCTGGTTCGAAGAGCGCATAGAGGGCAGCAAGATGCAGCCAAACTTTGACACAGCCCGGAAAAAGACCATCCTGGAGATGCTGGGCAAAAGCAGCTCCTTCGAGCAGTTTCTGCACCGCAAGTTTGTGGGCCAGAAGCGATTCAGCCTGGAGGGGGCCGAGTCCGTAATCCCCGCCCTGCACGCCATCATCGAAGAGGGAGCCGATCTGGGTATACAGGAGTTCGTACTCGGCATGGCCCACCGGGGTCGCCTGAATGTGCTGACCAACATCCTGCGCAAGGAGTATGACAATGTGTTCAGCGAGTTTGAGGGCCGCTACCTGAGCGACCACGTCTTTGACGGAGACGTGAAGTACCACCTGGGCCACAGCTCGGATATAGAAACCCGGACTGGGAAAAAGGTACACCTGAGCCTGATGCCGAACCCCAGCCACCTGGAGGCCGTAGACCCCATTGTGCTCGGCTCGGCCCGGGCAAAGATGGATGCCGTCTATAACCATGACCATAGCCGCATCTGCCCCATCCTGATCCACGGAGATGCCGCCCTGGCCGGCCAGGGTGTGGTGTATGAGCTGATACAGATGAGCCGCCTGAAGGGCTACGAGGTAGGCGGAACCATACATATTGTACTGAACAACCAGATTGGCTTCACTACCGACTGGCGCGATGCCCGCAGCAGCACCTACTGTACCGACGTGGCCAAGGTAACCCTGAGTCCGGTCTTCCATGTAAACGGAGACGACCCCGAGGCCTTCTACTACGTAGCCCAGATAGCCATGGCTTTCCGCCAAGCGTTTAATCGGGACGTGTTTATAGACGTAGTGTGCTACCGCAAGTATGGCCACAATGAGGGCGACGAACCCCGGTTTACCCAGCCAGGGATGTACCAGGCCATTTCAAAGCAAAAGAGCCCTTTTGAGGTATATGCCCAGAAGCTGATAGCCGAGAACGCCATAGACGCCCCCTACCTGAAGAACCTGCAGCAGCAGCAGGCCGGATACCTGGACAAGGAATGGGAGGAGAGCAAGGTATACGCCTACGAGCTGGGCACCCCACCCGCCCGCCTGTGGCACGGCCTGGCGTACTACGACGATAAAACCGTGGAGCCCAATCCCGCGACCCAGATCAGCCAGGAGGTAGCCCTGCAAATTGCCACCCTGTCCACCCAGCTGCCCGAAGGCTTTGTGCCACACAAAAACATAGAGAAGCTGCTGCAGCAACGCCGAGAGATGGTGCAGTCGACCGGCAAAATAGACTGGGGCATGGCTGAGCACCTGGCCTACGGCTCCATCCTGCTGGACGGAAGGGACGTGCGCATAAGCGGCCAGGATGTACAGCGCGGCACCTTCAGCCACCGCCACGCGGTGCTGCACGACATGGAGAACCTGCCCAGCACCCACATCCCGCTGAACCATCTGGCTGAGCAGCAGGGCCACCTCTCCATCTACAACTCCCTGCTGAGCGAGTATGCCGTACTCGGCTTTGAAACCGGCTATGCCCTGAGTGCCCCCCATGGCCTCACCATCTGGGAAGCCCAGTTTGGCGACTTTGTGAATGGTGCCCAGATTATTATCGATCAGTTCCTCAGCGCCAGCAAAACCAAATGGCAGCGCCTGTGTGGCCTGGTGCTACTGCTGCCACATGGCTACGAGGGCCAGGGCCCCGAGCACAGCTCGGCCCGCATGGAGCGCTTCCTGGTGCTGTGCGCCGAGAACAATATGTACATCACCAACTGCACCACCCCGGCCAACCTCTTCCACGCACTGCGCCGCCAGGTGTATAGCAACACCCGCCGCCCGCTGGTCGTCTTCACCCCCAAGAGCCTGCTGCGCCACCCGCGATGCGTAAGCAGCCTGGAAGATTTTACCGCAACGGCCAGCTTCCAGGAGCTGATAGACGATGCCACTGCCGACCCGAAGAAGGTGGAGCGACTGGTATTTGTGAATGGCAAGCTGTATTACGACCTGCTGGAGCAGAAAGAGAAGCACCAGCAAGACAAGGTGGCCCTGATACGGCTAGAGCAGCTGTACCCACTGCCCCAGCAGGAGATAGAGGCTACCCTGAAAAAGTATAAGAAGGCTAGCAGCTATGTGTGGGCACAAGAGGAACCCGAGAATATGGGTGCCTGGCCCTTTGTGGCCCGTAAGCTACGCCAGATACCCCTGGAGGTAGTGGCACGCAAGGAGAGCGCCAGCCCCGCCACCGGCACCGCCAGCCAGCACAAGCGGCAGCAGGAATACATCATCCGTACGGCCCTGAACCTGGCACCAGAGCTGGAGCTGGCATAGCCGACTAGCCTGCCGGAATAGGCAGCCCGCCACAGGTCTAGCCACCCAGGCATTGGCCCGGCTAGGCTACTGCATAACAATGCCGCGTACAACACGCAGTCCCGTTGGGTTGCGCCCGAATATGTCGTAACTTTAGGCCCATTTACAGTGCCGCTTCATCTCAGGCAAGGCTTTTGCCTATCCCGCTCTTCTTATGTGGAAAGCCGTTTCACGATTTATACTCCGCTTCCGGATTACGCTGCTCATTCTGGTGGGTCTTCTCACCATTTTCTTTGGATACAAGGGTACGCAGGTAGAGAAGAGCCAGGAGTTTGCCCGGGTTGTTCCAAAGGATGATCCCGACTATCAGAACTTTCTCAAGTTCAAACAGCTGTTTGGCGAAGATGCCAACACCATCATAATTGGCCTGAAGGCCGAAAACTTTTTTACGCCCGCCCGCCTGAATGCCATACAGCGTTTTGTAAACCAGACACGCGGCCGAGATGGGGTGAAGGAGGTGCTCAGCATCACCAGTCTGTACAGGCTTACGGCCAATGACAGCCTGAAAATCTTCCAGGCCGAGAAACTGCTGGATAAGCCCGTACAGACCCAGGCCCAGGCCGATTCGCTCAGAGAAAAGGTAACTAATCTCCCTTTTTACCAGGGGTTGATCCTGAACGAGAAGGGTACAACCACCGTAGTGGCTGTTACCATCACCAAAGCAGCGAGCAATAGTAAGCAGAAACACGCGCTGGTAGCCAAGCTAAAGGAGGACGTGGAGCGGCTGGCCGAGGAAACAGGCATGGAGTACCACCTGGTGGGCCTGCCCTATATCCGCAGCTACATGAGCACGCAGATTGCCTCCGAGCTTAATCTGTTCATGGCCCTGGCCATCCTCTTTACGGCGGCCTGCCTCTTCCTCTTCTACCGCTCCTTTTATGCGGTTATCTTCCCGCTCATCCTGCTGTGTGTGGCCTCGCTGGTTACGCTGGGGCTTATCACGCTGCTGGGCTACCAGCTCACCACCCTCAGTGCCCTGCTGCCCCCCATCATCGTCATCCTGGGCATACCCCCCAGCATCTACATGCTCAGCGACTACCACGATGAGTACAAGAAGTATGGGCACAAACGGCTGGCCATTAGCAAGATGGTGCGCAAGCTGGGCCTAGTTACTTTCATGATAAACGCCAATACGGCTTTCGGTTTCCTTACCCTATACTTCACCCAGGTTACCATTTTGCAGGAATTTGGCCTGGTAGCCTTTTTGGCCACTATGATGACCTATGTGCTGACGATGGTGATCATCCCCGGGGTCTTCAGCCTGCTGCCGCCCCCTACGGACAAGAACCTGCGGCACCTGGATGCCCCCCACATCGTACGCATCGTGCGCCTGACAGATAAGCTGGTGCAGCACCGTCGCCGTGCCATCTATTGGACTACCCTGGTCATTTTTGGGGTTGCCATAGCCGGATGCTTCAAGCTGCAGGCAGTAAGCTATATGGTGGACGACCTGCCCAAGCAGGACCGAATCCGCAAGGATCTGAACTTCCTGGAGGAAAACTTTCATGGCGTAATGCCCTTCGAGATCGTAATAGACACCAGGCAGGCGGGGGCACTGAAGAAGCTGCGCTACCTGAAGAAGATAGAGGCCCTGCAGGATAGCCTGAAGAAGTATCCGCAGCTGGGGCGTACCCTGAGCCTGGTAGACGTGATGAAGTGGAGCCGCCAGGCCTATCTGGGCGGCGATGCCGAACAATATAAGCTGCCCGCCCGAGACGAACTGGCCTTTCTGGCAGACTATGCCGAGAACACACGCCTGCACAACCGCCGCGCACAGGCACAGGCCCCGGCAGGCCAGCGAGACATCCTGCACAGCTTGGTAGACAGCAGCTACCAGGTGGCACGCATTACTGGCTATGTGCAAGACATGGGCTCGCTGGAGATGCCGGTGCTGATCGAGAAAATACAGGCCGATATCGATGCCGTCTTTGAACAAGAACAACAGAAAAAATCTGCCAATACCCAGCCGCTGGAGCACTTTGTTACCGGCACCACCGCCATCTTTCTCAAGGCCAACGAGTACCTGGTAGACAACCTGTTCTGGAGTCTATTGGCCACTTTTGTTCTTATTGGCCTGCAGATGTGGCTGCTCTTTGGCTCTGTGCGCATTATGCTCATCAGCCTGGTGCCCAACCTCATCCCGCTGGTGGTAACTGCGGGGCTGATGGGCTACCTGGGCATTGCGCTGAAGCCTAGCACCGCGCTTATTTACGAGCTCGCATTTGGCATTGCTATCGATAACAGCATCCACTACCTGGCCATGTATCGGCACAAGCGTCGGGCTGGCCTGAGCATACCGGGCGCAGTGGGCAGCACCCTGCGCGTAACGGGCATGAGCATTATCTATACCTCCATTGTGCTCTTCATGGGCTTTGTCATATTCACCCCCAGCACCTTTGGCAGCACCCAGGCCCTGGGCATCCTCACCAGCATCACACTTTTCATGGCCACGTTCAGCAATCTGCTGTTGATGCCGGCCCTGCTGGTTTCGTTCGACCGGGATAGCACCAGTAAAGGGCACGCCCTGATAGATGATGCCGATGAGGAGGATGACGACCCGGAGGAAGCCACCGCCCATGCGTCTGGTACACCCCTGCCTACGGCGTACAAGCAGTGAGCACCGTGTGCAGGCCGCACGGGAAAGGAACACCGCCTGCACAGTATGGGCGCAAGCGCGTTGCGCAGCCGCCAATAGTGTGCAGACTGGGTATGCTCGCACGTATTTTCTGTATCTTTTCGGGTGGCTACTCGCTTTCTGTTTTTCCTCCGCCAGGCTGGGCGCTATCTGCTACATGCTTTTCTCTGGCTTTTCCTTTTGCTGTGGGGCCTGTTGCTCTACAACCTGCCCTTTGACCGTGGGCCGGTGGCTTTTCGGCCCCTGCTGGAGCAGGCCGTGCCGCTACAGCTGATATCCTACCAGGCTGGCCCCGCCGCCCACCCCTCCCCAGTAGTATGTGCCCTGCGAGATGGGGGGCAGGATACCACCGTTCTTTTCATTCATGGCAGCCCGGGCAGCGGCACCGACTTTGCCCCCTACCTGGCGGATAGTAGCCTGTTTGCTCGCGCCCGGCTGGCTACCCTGGATCGGCCCGGTTTTGGCCTGTCTGCCGGCAGTGGTGCCCTTGGCCTGGCGGAGCAGAGCCGTCGTTTGGGTCCTCTGGTTGCGTACCTCCGTGCACGCGGCCCCCTGATACTGGCGGGCCATAGCCTAGGTGGCCCCCTGGCTGTGCGGCTGGCCATGGACTACCCCCAGCAGGTGGACGGACTGGTGCTGCTGGCGGCAGCGCTGGACCCAGCCCTGGAGGAAATGGCGTGGTACAACGAGTTGCTAGACCTGCGGGCCGTGCAGTGGATGATGCCGGATGCACTGGTGTATAGCAACCGCGAGATACAGGGGCTTAAGCAAGACCTGGAGGACATGCTGCCCCGCTACCACAGCCTGCGGCAGCCCATCGTGCTGGTACAGGGTGGGGCGGACGAGCTGGTATCGCCGTCTAATGCTGATTTTGCTCGTTTCCGGCTGTCTCACTTGCCCATCGTGTGGGACCTGCCCCCGCAGGTGGGGCATTTGTTTCCGTTCGACGAGCCACAGCGCGTACGGCAGGCGGTGCACCGGTCTCTCCATCAGTTGGGGGTAGTCCATGGCCCCCCTGCCAGCGGGTAGCTAGTGCGCGCACGCACAGCCTACAGTGCGGGGCTGGTACGCAGCTGGTTTTTTTCGCTCTCGGGTATTACCAGGTCTACCGGCTGGCGCACGGGCTTAGGCTCCAGGGCTAGCTGTAGCACTTCCTCCATGTGCTCCACGTAGTGTACGGTCAGGCTGCGGATCGTATCTTCCTTTATCTGCTCCAGGTCTTTACGGTTCTGCCTGCACAGGATCACCTCTTTTATTCCGGCTCGGGCTGCCGCCAGCACTTTCTCCTTGATGCCGCCTACCGGCAGTACTTTGCCCCGCAGGGTGATCTCACCGGTCATGGCCAGCCCGACCTTCACCTTGCGCTGGCATAGGGCGCTGGTCATGGCAGAGAGCAGGGCTATGCCCGCGCTCGGGCCATCCTTGGGCACTGCACCAGCCGGAATGTGAATGTGCAGATCCCAGTGGCGGAAGGCATCTGCCGGTATGTTGTATTGTTGGGCATGGGCTTTTAGCCAGATGTAGGCCAGGTTTGCGCTTTCCTTCATCACATCGCCCAGCTGGCCAGTGAGGCTAAAGCGGCCAGTACCCCGGCTCAGGGCTGTTTCGATGAAAAGGATCTCTCCACCCACGGGGGTCCAGGCCAGGCCGATGGCTACACCGGGAATTTCCACCTTTTGGTACTGCTCCAGGTCGAAACGCGCTGGGCCCAGATACTCCTCCACCAGGGCGGGTGTCAGCTTTACTTCCAGTTCGGGCTGGGTTACTACCTGGCGCACCACCTTGCGTGCCAGCGTGCTTAGCTGCTGGTTTAGCTGGCGTACGCCGCTCTCTCGGGTATAGCCATCTATCACCAGCTGGATGACCTTTTGGTCTGCCTTCAGCTGCTTGTTTCCCAGGCCATGGTCTGCCTTTATCCTGGGCAGCAGGTGGCTTTTGGCAATCTGCATTTTCTCTTCCACCGTATAGCCATTTATCTCGATGATTTCCATACGGTCGCGCAGGGCGGGATGTATGGTGTCCAGGCTGTTTGCGGTGGCAATAAAGAGTACCTGGCTTAGGTCGTAGTCCAGCTCCAGGTAGTGGTCGTTGAAGGCGCTGTTCTGCTCCGGGTCCAGCACCTCCAGCAGTGCGCTGGCCGGGTCGCCCCGGAAGTCTTGCCCTACCTTGTCTATTTCGTCCAGGATGAACACCGGGTTACTGCTTTTGGCTTTTTTCAGCCCCTGCAGTATCCGGCCAGGCAGTGCCCCAATATAGGTACGGCGGTGGCCACGTATTTCGGCCTCATCGCGTACGCCGCCCAGGCTCATCCGCACAAAGCTGCGGCCCAGGGCATCCGCTATACTTTTGCCCAGGCTGGTTTTGCCCACGCCGGGCGGGCCATAGAAGCATAGGATGTTGGCCTTGCCTTTGGGTTGCAGTTTCAGCACAGCCAGGTGTTCCACCACACGTTCTTTCACCTTTTCCAGCCCATAGTGCTGTTTGTCCAGGGTCTTCTGTGCCTTGTCCAGGTCGAAGTGGTCTTTTGTGTACGCATTCCACGGCAGATCCAGCAGCCAGTCCAGGTAGTTCAGGCTCACGGTATAGTCTGGCGCGCCCGGGTTGCTACGCATCAGCTTGTTCAGCTCTTTGTTGAATGCCTCTCGGGCCTCTTTGGGCCATTTTTTCTGGTCGCCGCGCTGGCGTAGTTCATCCAGCTCCGTTTCGGCGCTATAGTCGCCCAGTTCGTCCTGTATGGCCTTCATCTGCTGGCGCAGCATGTAGTCTCGCTGCTGCTTGTCCATGTCCTGCTTCACACGGCTCTGTATCTCTTCTGTCAGCTCCAGCATCTGCACCTCGCCGGCCAGGCCCTCCAGCACCTGCTCACACTTTTCTTTCATGGTGGGCAGGGCCAGGATCCGTTGCTTGTCGGGTATCTCCAGGTTCAGGTTGTTGGCTATGAAGTGGACCAGAAAGGCCAGGCTATTAATGTTCTGGATGGTGTTGGTTGCCTCGGTGGGGATGTGGGGCGAGAGCTCGATGGCACGTATGGCTTCGCGCTTCAGGCTCTGCATCAGGGCTTTGGTGGGTTTGGCACCCGGGTACACCTCGTCGTAGCGCGAGATGCTGGCCCGCAGGTAGGGGTCTGTTTCCACGTAGTTCTCCACCTTGAAGCGGCTGCGGCCCTGGATGATGATGGTAACGCTGCCATCGGGCATGCGGATCAGCCGCAGGATGCTGGCCAGGGTGCCCACGTCGTACAGGTCTTCGGGCCCGGGCTCTTCGGTTTCAGGATTTCGCTGTGTAACCACCCCGATCAGCTTGGGCTGCTGCTGGTTGGCCTGGCGCACCAGGGCAATGCTTTTATCGCGCGCTACGGTGATGGGGATTACCACACCGGGGAACAGTACCGTGTTTCGCAGGGGCAGTATGCCCAGTGTTTGGGGCAGTGCCTCGTCATTCAGATGCTTATCGTCTCCTTCTATTAGCTCCTGAAAGTCAGACTCGAAGTGGCTGTCTGCGGCTAATAGATGCTTTATATCCCAGTTCATGTGTGGTCTCTTGCGGTTGCGTCAGGGTGTCAGAGATTTGCCTGTGTTGATCTATCCGGGGCGTGGGCACAAATGCTATGCCGTCCGGGGTATACAGACAAGCTGTCAGGCCCGTGCCCACAGCGGGGGCTCAGGCCTTATAGCCCTCCAGGGGTTCTTCGCCGTCTGGTGTTGTGTAGTCTATGTCTCGGAACAGGTCTTCCAGGCGTGCAGCCGTTTTCAGCGTGTCGTCTTCAAAGAATTGTAGCTCGGGCATCTGTTTCACCATATTTCGGATTCGCTTGGCCAGGGCGTGGCGTATCTGCCAGTTCTCCTGCTCCAGCAGTGCCAGGGTTTGGGCGGTTTTTTCTTCGGGTAGTACGGTTATATAGGCGCGGGCTAGCTGCAGGTCGGGTGTGGTTTTTATGTGGTTTAGGGTAATCATCACACCCAGTTCGCCTTCCACTTCCTTTTGCAGCAGGTCGCTTAGTTCGCGCTGTATGGCACGGGCAAATTTTTTCTGTCGGGTCGATTCCATGAGATGGCTGTTTTCCGGGCGGGGGGGGGTATACGCCTGTCGGTCTTCCTAGTAGTTTTTGTCTTCGTAGTTGTAGCGCTCGCGAAACATGGCTGCCACATTGGCAATGTACTCCTGCTCGCTGGGCTGTATGCTGTCTACGCGCATCAGCAGGTTCATCATGTGTAGCAGGGTGTCCAGCTTCTTCTCCTTGCCCTCCTCACTATCCAGCACCCGCTGGTATACGTTGAAAGCGTGGTCAAAGTGCTGCCGGGGCCCCCAGCGCTCGTAGTCTTTGTCGCGCACCATCTGCCGGATGTGCCGGTGGATGGTAGGTCCATCGCCGGGCAGGTTACTCTTCTTCAGCAGCATTTCCTCCATCAGTATTTCTTCGGAGATGGTGATTACCCCATCGGCCTTCATCAGCCCGATGAACAGGTGGGCCAGTGCTGCGGAGGCAAAACCCGTGAGTGAGTCCTCGAATTTGAGCATCTGGCAAGATACAGATTCTGATCCACTCTGTCGCCCAGGCGGGTTGTTTATCCCTGTATGTAGGGCGCTTTGTAGGTATACATAGGCATCCACCGTGCGGCTAGCATGGCCGTTGTACACCAGCGCATCTCCCCGTACCTTTGGCACGCCATCCTTTCCCTTTCCACTTTCAGGTATTCTTGTTCTGGCCAAATCATGGACTCGTTCGAAAAATCCTACTGCCACCATGCCCTGCAGCAGGAGGCAGACAATGTACACCGTCGTTACCACGACACCCAGTATGGCTTCCCGGTGGGCACCGATCAGGACCTTTTCAAACGCCTGGTACTGGAGATAAACCAGGCTGGCCTCAGCTGGACTACCATTCTGAAGAAGGAGGCGGGCTTCGACCAGGCCTACGATCAGTTTCACATCGCCACTGTGGCTGCTTACGGTCCGGCCGAGGTAGACCGCCTGCTGCAAGACCCTGCCATCATTCGCAACCGGCTGAAGGTGGCCGCCGCCATCCACAATGCGCAGGTAATCCTGCAGCTTCAGGCCGAGCACGGGTCTTTCGCACACTGGCTAGACCAGCAGGGTCAGCTGCCGCTGTCCGATTGGGTCAAGCGCTTCAAGCGGCTCTTTCGCTTTACGGGTGGCGAAATCTGCAATGAGTTTCTGCGCAGCACTGGCTACCTGCCCGGTGCCCACCACCCCGACTGCCCCACCTACCCCCTGGTTCTGGCCCGGCAGCCAGCCTGGCTGCGTGCCGGCGGGCAGTAGGCTCCGGCCCCCCTCGCCACACCTGGGCCAGGTTTTGTGCCACAACTTTTCTATCTTCGGGTATGATCTCCCTGAGTGCTCTTTTTGCCTACAGCCGCTGGGCAGACGCCCGCCTGCTGCCATACTTGCAGCCCGTGTATGCGGACGATGCCTATACACAGCGGCTAATGAGCCATGTGGTGATTGCACAAGCCGTGTGGCTGGACCGCATAGCCCAGGTGCCCCTGCGCTACACCGATTTTTTCCAGGTACTGCCTTGGCCGGACTTGATCGCGCTGGAGCGGGAGACTACCGAGGCCCTGATCCAGCTGCCCCAGCGCCTGGATGCAGGGGCCTTGGCCGCCCCCCTGGAGCATAGCAATGCCGAAGGGCGGGTCTTTCGCATTCCCCTGGAGGAGGTGCTGTTTCATGTAGCCAATCACGGTACGCACCACCGGGCGCAGCTGCTTAGCCAACTGCGGCGGCTGGGCCACACCCCGCCCGACCTCAGCTTTATCCTGTATGCGCGCGAGCGGCACGCCCCATCTGCCTAGCCGGTGGCCTGGTGCAGCGGTTGGGTGCTGTGTGTCCCTACTCCCTATCTTTGCCACATGATGGCTGGCAAGCGTATCCGTGCTGGTGTGGCCCTGTGCTTGGCCCTGCTGCCCCTGCTATGCGGCCGATGGGTGGCGGTAGCCCACGCACAGGCTAGCGGGCTACCACCTGCCGTGCTACAGGTGGCTGTGGGTGGCTACTGGGGCCTACAGACGCTGGATGGCCAGTGGCTATATGCGCCTTCCTTTCAGCAGATGCTGCCCTATCGGCAGGGGTATGCTGTAGTACAGCGCCAGGGTCGCGAGGGCTATATCGACACACAGGGCAGGCTGCTCACGCCCTTGGCCTTTTCCCTGGCCACCTCTTTTCAGGAGGGCCTGGCGGCTGTGCATACCGACAGTACCTCCGGATACGTGGATACCACCGGAAACTGGCACCTACCCCCCCGCTATGAATATGCCGAAGGCTTTAGCCAGGGCCTAGCGGCTGTGTACGAGGCCGATCATTGGGGCTTTATTGATACCCGGGGCAGGTGGGTCATTGCCCCGCAGTACATGGAGGTATTGCCGTTTCAGCAGGGCCGGGCAGCCGTACGGACGGAGTCTGGCTGGGGGTATATCGACACGCTGGGCCGCTGGGTGGCCCCCCCCCGCTACCAGCTGGCCCTGCCCTACGCCCAGGGCATTGGCCCCGTAAAGGGGGGCGAGCTGTGGGGCTGGGTAGACCTGCAAGGCCGCATCGTGATGGAGCCGCAGTTTGTAGAACTAGGCAGACCTGCCGAGGGGCGTGTATGGGCTATGGATGCGTTCGAGCAGGTGCACTACTACCACACAGACGGGCAGCGTGCCCTGGCCGACACCTTCTCTGCTGCCGGAGACTACCACCAGGGCTGGGCACCCCTACGTACCGACACGGGCTGGGTGTATGCCGATACCAGCGGGCAGCTGCGCATACCCACCGAGCCGCTGGAGTGGGCCGCCCCCTATGCAGACAGTATGGCGGCCGTGCAGCTGGGCGGGCTGTGGGGCTATATGGACCTGGCAGGCAAGGTGGCCATCCCCCCCCGCTACCTGCAGGCCGAGGCCTTTGAGGCCGGATATGCAGCCGTGCGCACCCAGCAGGGCTGGCAGCTCATCAACAGGCAGGGGCAGCCCGCCCTGCCTGGGCATACCTACAGCCACCCCCCCCGCGTCTATCAGCCCTGATGGGCCTTATCGGCCTCCGCAGCCCGCCCCGTCCGCGCATTTGCACTCCGGTCGGATTCCTTATCTTTGTGGCTGGCTGCACAGCAGCTGTTTGTGTGTTTCGTACGCTTTTATTCCCCCTAGCAGGATACAATATGACCACCCCCACCCAAGCCCGCTTTGACTGGACACCCGACGAGATCTCGGCCATCTACCATCGCCCCTTGATGGAACTTATCTACGATGCCGCTACCGTGCACCGCGCCCACAACGACCCCAAGGAGGTGCAGGTGTGCACCCTGCTCAGCATCAAAACGGGGGGCTGCCCCGAGGACTGCGCCTACTGCCCCCAGGCTGCCCGCTACCATACGGATGTAGAGGTGCACAAGCTGCTGGAGCTGGAGACGGTGGTGGAAGCAGCCAAAGAGGCCAAGGCCAGCGGCAGTACCCGCTTCTGCATGGGCGCGGCCTGGCGCGAGGTGCGCACCAACCGAGACTTTGACAAGGTGCTGGAAATGGTGCGGGAGGTGAAGGCGCTAGACCTGGAGGTGTGTGCCACCCTGGGTATGGTAGACGAGGCGCAGGCCCGCGCACTGGCCGAGGCAGGCCTGTATGCCTACAACCACAACCTGGACACCAGTGAGGAGTACTACGGCGAAATCATCAGTACCCGCACCTACCAAGATAGGCTACAGACGCTGCAGAATGTGCGGAAAAGCGGCGTAACCGTGTGCAGCGGCGGCATAATAGGCCTGGGCGAAAGCATAGAAGACCGGATAGGCATGCTGCACACCCTGGCCACCATGAACCCCCACCCCGAGAGTGTGCCCGTGAATGCCCTGGTACCCGTAGAGGGCACCCCCCTGGAGGATCAGCCCCGTGTGCCCGTGTGGGACATGGTGCGCATGATAGCCACCGCCCGCATCCTGATGCCACGGGCACAGGTGCGCCTGAGTGCTGGCCGGGTGCGCATGAATACCGAGGAGCAGGCCCTTTGCTTCCTGGCCGGGGCCAGCAGCATCTTTGCCGGAGATAAACTGCTGACCACCCCCAACCCCGATGCCACCAGCGACGCAGAGCTGTTTGCCACCCTGGGCCTACACCCCCGCCCCAGCTATAAGGCGGCGGCACAGCCCGCCTAGCCATCCCGCCCAAAACGAACATGACACTCCCAGACTACCAGGCATTTATGCGGCCCCTGCTGGCGCATGCCGATACCCAGGCAGCCCCCTTCCGGCTACAGGCGGCTGTACCCGCTGTGCAGGCAGCACTGGGCGTGCAGCACGGGGAGATGAACCTGATGATTCCCAGTGGCTTGCGCTCCACCTTTTACGACCGGCTGAGCTGGGCAAAGACCTACCTGGTAAAGGCGGGCCTGCTGCTAAACCCCACCCGGGGCCTGGTGGCCATTAGCCCCGAGGGACGGCAGTTTTTGCGTACCCATACGGGTGAGATAAAGCGCAAAGACCTCATGCGGTATGAGAGCTTCCGGGCTTTCCAGACCAGGACGAAAATGGATGCAGCGGACAGCGCACACGAGGACGCAAACGGCGACGACGAACAGGGCCTGCTGCCCAACCAAACCCCAGACGAGATGCTGGAGACGGTGCTGCGTGCACAGCGCCAAAACCTGGAAAGGGAGCTGCTGGATGCCATCCTGGCCCAGGACAGCAGTTTTTTTGAGCAACTGGTAGTAAAGCTGCTGGTAAAAATGGGCTATGGTGGCAGCTTTCGCGAGGCCGCCAGTGTTATTGGCCGCAGTGGAGATGGCGGCATAGATGGCTTGATAAAAGCCGATATTCTGGGCTTTGACAGCGTGTACGTACAGGCCAAGCGCTATGCTGAGGATAGCCGGGTGGGCAGGCCTGCCATACAGGCCTTTGCCGGTGCCCTGCTAGGCCATGGCGCGCAGAAGGGGGTGTTCATCACCACCTCCGATTTCTCGAAAGAGGCGCGCGACTATGCCGATACGCTGCGAAACCAGAAGGTAGTCCTCATCAACGGCAGCCTGCTTACCCACTATATGATCGAGTTTAACCTGGGGGTAAGCATACGCGACACCTACCATGTGAAGGCACTCGACAGCGACTTTTTTGAGTTGCTGTAGGGCCTATTCATCTTTCTCTGCTTTTTTTGAACTCCCCCCTCACTTCTCCACCTGGATATGGCTTACTGTGGCGCAAAGGCCGCGTTTTTTCGGGCTGGAGGGCTGGCCTTATTGGGCCGCAGGGGCATCCTGGGCCTGGGTAGCAGCGCCCTCGGTGCCTGGCGAGTAGGGTGCCTGCGGATGGGCGGCTGGCTGCGCGTCGGGCTTTACGAACAGGCGCTTCTGCCAGATGAGGATGGCAAGGATACCAGTGGAGATGGCCGCATCGGCTATATTGAAGATGGGCCAGAAGGCATAGAACTGGCCGCCGAAAAAGGGCACCCAGCTGGGGAGCACGCCCTGCCAGATGTCGACGTAGAACATATCCACCACCTGGCCGTACAGCAGGCCGCCCTCGTAGGCGTTCTGCTCGGCAAACCAGGCCCCGTAGAACACCCGATCGATGATATTGCCCAGCGCACCCGCCAGGATGATGGCTACCCAGTAGGGTAGGGCGGTGCGGTAGTGGCGGATCTTGTACAGATACCAGATGATGACCCCTACAGCCAGGATGGAAAAGAGGGTAAGCACCAGCTTGGCCACATCCGGGTTGCTGATGCCGAATTTGCCCAGCGTCATGCCGAAGGCGGCACCCGGATTTTCGACAAAGTGAATCTTGAACACATCGCCCAGCACGCGGAACTCCTCGCCCAGGTGCATCTGGGTTTTTACCACCAGTTTTACGATCTGGTCTACCAGAATAATGGCCAGGGCCAGCAGCAGGTAGGTGCGAAAGCCGGGCCGGAAAAGGCCGTACCCGCTTGCCGGAGTGTCTTGTTTTTCGGTCATGGAGGGGGGGGCGGATGGGCTAGTGGCAGGCTACGGGTACAGTGCGGGAGTGGGCGGATAGCCGTTCCTGGGCCTGTGTACCTGGGTAGCGCTGGGCCGGGCCTAGGTGTTTTGCTTCAGCTTGGCCTCTAGCGAGGTTTCGGTGTGGGGCACCACGCGCAGGCGCTCCTTGGGTATCAGCTTGCCCGTTACCTTGCAGCGGCCATAGGTGCCATTCTCTATGCGGATAAGGGCGCGCTCCAGGCCGTCTATAAACTTGCCGGTGCGGGCCAGCAGCATTTCGGTCTGCTCCTTGTCGGCAAACTCGGTGCCCATCTCGGTTACATTCAGGGCATCCACGCCGCCCTCACTCCCCTGTTGCTTCAGGCTCTCTTGCAGGGTTTTGTACTCCTGGCGGGCCTCTGCCAGCTTGTCCTGGATGATGTCTTTGAACTCTTGCAGTTCGCCCTTGGCGTAATGTGTTTTCTCTTCACTCATATCCGTTCTATCATAATTTGTCCTGCATGCCCGTCTATCTCGATGGGTTCGCCCACTATTGGCGCGGCCAAAGTTACACTTTTTGCCAGCGTTTCGCCAGTTATGTAGTGCTCATAGGCCTGCACGGCAGAAATCCAGGCTGGTTCGGGCGATAGGGTAATCTGTATTCGGTCTGTTACGGCGTAGTCTAGCTGCTTGCGCAGGTTCTGGATGCGGTTTACCAGGTCTCGGGCTATGCCCTCCTGCTTCAGGGCCTCCGTTAGCGTCAGGTCCAGGGCCACGGTTACGCCCCCCTCGCTGGCCACGCTCCAGCCCGGTATGTCTTCGGTGTGGATTTCTACCTCGCTCAGCAGCAGGGTGTAGGCTTCGGCCTGGCCCAGGGGGACGCGTAGCTCGCCCTGGGCCTCCAGCTGCAGTATTTCGGCCTGGCCTAGCTGTGCCACGGCTGCGGCCAGCTGCTTCATGTGGGCTCCCAGCTTGGGCCCCAGCAGCTTGAAGTCCGGCTTTACCTTCTTCGTTAGCCGCCCACTGCGGGCATCTATGGCCTCCACCTCCTTCACGTTTATTTCGGCCTGCACCAGCTCGGCCACGGCCTCCACATAGTGCTGCTGGTCTGCATTCAGCACCGGCACCAGTATTTTTTGCAGGGGCTGGCGGGCCTTTATCTTCGCTTTTTTGCGGATGCTGTGGCCCAGGCTGCATATCTGCATGGCCCAGCGCATGCGGGCTTCCAGGTCGGTATCCCGGTCGGCGCTGTCTACGGTGGGCCACCAGCTCAGGTGTACCGAGGTGGTGGCATCTCCCGGGCCTGCCAGGTTCAGGCTGCGGTACAGCCATTCGCTGTAAAAGGGCGCTATGGGGCTCATCAGCTGCGCCACCGAGCACAGGCATACGTGCAGGGTGCGGTAGGCGGCTTCCTTGTCGGCATTCATCTCCCCTTTCCAGAAACGCCGCCTGCACAGGCGCACATACCAGTTGCTCAGCTGCTCTACCACAAAGTGCTGGATGGCCCGCGCCGCCCGCGTGGGGTCGTAGTCGTTGTAGTGCTGTTCCACCTCCAGGGTCAGGCTGTTCAGTGTGCTCAGCAGCCAGCGGTCCAGCTCGGCAGGTACGGCGTTCTGCTCCAGGCTGCCAGGCCGCCACTGGTCTATGTTGGCATACAGGGCAAAGAAGTTGTACGTATTCAGCAGGGTGCCGAAAAACTTGCGCTGGGTTTCCTGCAGGTGCGCCTCGTTGAAGCGCAGGTTCTCCCAGGGCGGGTTATTCTCCAGCATATACCAGCGCACGGCATCGGCCCCGTATTGGTCTATCAGGCCAAAGGGATCTACGGCATTGCCCAGGCGCTTGCTCATCTTGTTGCCGTCTTTATCCAGCACCAGTCCGTTGGCAATCACGTTGCGGTAGGCCACGCTGTCCTCCAGCAGTACGCTGATGGCGTGCAGGGTGAAGAACCAGCCCCGGGTTTGGTCTACCCCCTCGGCGATAAAGTCGGCGGGGTAGTTGGCGCGGAAGGTATCCTGGTTCTCAAAAGGGTAGTGCCACTGGGCAAAGGGCATGCTGCCGCTGTCGAACCACACGTCTATCAGGTCGGGCTCGCGCGTCATGCGGCGGCCGTAGTCGTCCACCAGCACTATCTCGTCTATATAGGGGCGGTGCAGGTCTAGCGCCTCGGTGTCGCCCGCTTCGTAGGCTTTTATCTTGGCCAGGTAGGCTTGGTTGGCTTCGGTCTCCACCCCCGCCGCCAGGGCTTTTTCCAGTTCCGCTTTTAGTTCCGCTACGCTGCCGATGCAGATGGGTTCAGATTCTATAATAGACAATAGATCTCTAAGCATTTCATCTGTACGATCTAGCAAATTTGCTCTTTCTTTATATCCCTCCCTTAATTGCTTTAGGGATTCATCAGATAATGGTTTTAGAATCCCGGCATTTAGAAGGTCTTTGCTCAATTCTCGATAGTCTTCGAATTCCCCTTGTTTCCCTTTGCCTGTAAAGATGTTTTTGAAATTATATATTTCTAGAATGAAAAAATAATACTCCCGAAATGCATCTCGAGTTTCTCTTGATTTTTCATCGAGAACAATAAAATCTTCCGAATTTAATTTCTTATTTAAGAAATCTTCTATGCTAACTCGGATATTGTCGACGTTACGTACATTTTCAAAAAAATCAATTGAAATTAATTGTTCCAGCAGGGCGCGTGCTTTATTCTGAACTGCTGCAAGATAGTTTGTCCATTGCTCGCCTGATTTGAACCATTCAAGATACTTCCGCTTGGCTTTCCAAATAGGCAGCGGAATCCCCCAGTAGCGGCTTCTGCTTAGGTTCCAGTCTACCAGGTTTTCCAGCCAGTTGCCAAAGCGGCCACTGCCGGTGCTGGCAGGCTTCCAGTTTATCTCCTGGTTTTTGGCTATCAGCTGCTCCTTGGCCTGGCTGGTGGCGATAAACCAGCTATCCAGCGGGTAGTACAGCACCGGCTTATCGGTGCGCCAGCAGTGGGGGTAGTTGTGCTCGTACTTCTCGGCCCGGAAGCATCTGCCCTGTTCTTTTAGCCAGACGACCAGGTCTACGTCCAGCGACTGATAGTTCGGGTCGTCGGTATAGTTCTTTACATAGCGGCCTGCCCACTGGCCCATCAGGGGATTTCCCTCTTTATCGGTTGCCGTGCTATATTTTCCCTCTCGGTCTACAATAGGTTCAGGAAGTTCCGCCCCATTTTCAGGTATAAATATTCCAGAAATGTCATATTTATCAGCTACTAGTTTGTCGTCAGAACCAAAGGTAGGACTAATATGCACAATCCCCGTACCATCTTCGGTCGTAACAAAATCAGCAGGAATAACCTGAAACATTCCTGGTTTTCGCTTGTAGCTATTTAAAATTGATAGACCATCAAAGACCGTAATGTAACGTGAATTTGAAAAATCAAGTTTTATTAAAACTCTAAGTGTTTTTCCTGTTATTTGCGTCGATTCTTGGTTCTTTTCTTTATCATAAAAGCCTATGATCTTCCACGGCAGTTTACTTGGGTCTTTGGGCCAGGCGGCGGGCACCGAAATAGGCCCCTCCCTTACCTCAGCCTCAGCAGCAAAGTAGGCACCTAGTCGTTCCTTGGCCAGGATGACCCGAATGCGGTCAGGATTTGCCTTGTCCGGGGCATAGGGGTAGTAGGTCTCTACACATACATACTCAATGTCCTTACCCACCGCCAGGGCGGCGTTGGCGGGCAGCGTCCAGGGGGTGGTGGTCCAGGCCAGCAGGTAGGTCTTGGGGGTCTCGCCAGTGTCTCCGGCTTCCGCTGCAAAGGGCAGCTCGGCTGTCAGTTCAAACATCACCACGGCGCTGGTGTCCTTTACCATCCGGTAGGCACCGGGCTGGTTTAGCTCGTGGCTGCTCAGGCCCGTGCCGGCAGCGGGGCTGTAGGGCTGTATGGTGTAGCCCTTGTACAGGTAGCGCTGCTCCTTGCCCTGCTCATCCCGGTACGTTTTGTCGTACAGGCGCTTCAGCAGCTGCCACACGCTCTCCATGTAGGAGGTTTCGTAGGTGATGTAGGGGTTCTGCAGGTCTACCCAGTAGCCCATTTTTCGGGTCAGCTCGTCCCACTCCTGCTTGTACTTCATCACCTCGCGGCGGCAGGCGGCGTTGTATTCGTCTACCGATATTTTGGTGCCGATGTCCTTTTTGGTAATGCCCAGCTGCTTCTCTACGGCTATCTCGATGGGCAGGCCGTGGGTGTCCCATCCGCCCTTGCGGTGCACCTGGCGGCCCTGCAGGGTCTGGTAGCGGCAAAAGGTGTCCTTTATGGCGCGTGCCATTACGTGGTGGATACCCGGCGAACCGTTGGCCGAGGGTGGCCCCTCGTAAAAGGTGAAGGTAGGCTGCCCCTGCCGGCTCTCCACACTCTGCTCAAACACGCGGTGCTGCGCCCAGTATTCCAGTATCTCGCGCTCCCAGGCCGGGAAGTCGGGCTGGCGGTACTGCGGATACAGGGCCGCCGGTGTGGCAGCGGTGGGGGTAGAGCTGGGTGTGCGGGGGGTGGGGGTAGGGCTCATGGGGCTAGGCGCTTTGGGAGAGAGAATGGAGAGAAAAAATATGCCGAGGCATAAAAACGCAAAATTACGCAATAAAGCTCGGCTTTTTGTGTACCGATTTGTGCAGCGGCCCGCGCGGAGGCCCGCCCGGCTGCGGCTATTTTGTATCTTGCGCCCGGCCCTATCGGGGGATTTATTTCGGCCGAGGTCTTGTTATCCTGTTCACAACAGGTAATCTTTTCAATTTCACACCCTATGAGCACACACGAGATACACTGCACCTGGACCGGCGAGGGTCTGGGCTTTGACAGCGACATAAATGGCACGGTGGTTCACCTGGATGGCGACCACAGCAAGCAGCAGGTAACCCCCAAGAAGCTGACGCTGCTAAGCCTGGCCGGCTGCACGGCCATGGACGTGATCAGCCTACTGAAGAAGATGCAGCAGGAGGTTACCTTTTTTGATGTAAGCGTAGAGGCACCCGTAACCGAGGAGCACCCGCAGACCTATACCGAAATGAAAGTGCGCTACACCGTGCGGGGCCACAACCTGGATGCCCAGAAGGTGCAAAAGGCGGTAGACCTGAGCCGCGAGAAGTACTGCGGCGTGAGCGCCCTGCTCCGCAAGGCCGTGCCCATCGTCTTTGAAGTACAGGTAGAAGCGGCCTAGCCACCCTTAGTCTGTTTTTGTGATCGAACTGCTGAAGACCTACCTGGAGCACCGCATACGCCTGCTGGGCCTGCGGCTACAGTACCAGGGCACGGTAGTGCTGGCTGTGCTGGGCTATCTGGCACTGGTGCTGGTACCGCTGCTGCTGGCCTTCCTGCTGCTGTGCCTGGCCCTGGGCTATGGCCTGGGCAGCTGGCTGGGCCATGTTTGGCTAGGCTTTGCGATAGCGGGCATTTTTTGTGGTATTATTTCGCTCTTGCTGTATCTTTGTCGTAGCCGTATTGTAGCCCTTCTACAGCAGCTGATTGACCGTAAACTGACCCAGTATCTGGCACAAGATGACACCCCGGACCGGCCCGAAACAACCAGCGCAAGCCCGAACGATGCGGGAACGACTGGCGGAGATGGAACTACAGAACGAGCTGTTTGAAGATCAGATTCAGCAGCAGGCGCACAGCCTGGCGGCCTCCTTCCGACCTGCCGCGCTGTGGGCGGGCCTGCGCCGCCGCTTTATGCAGGCCGACCTGCAGACCCGCGTGCTATACGGCCTTGGAGCCGGTGTGGTGGTGTATATACTGGTGCGCAGCCTGCTGGGTGGGCGTAGCAGGCGCATCCTGCCCATGCAGTCGCCCGACGGCCATGTGCAGGCCGTAGTTGTAGAGGCCGAGGCACCCGGCTTCTGGACCCAGCTGCTGCAGCGTGCCGTGCAGACCTTTCTGCTAACCTATGCCCGCAAGCGCCTGACGGCCTTTCTCGAGTCCAAGTCTGCCCCCACCACCCCAGCACACGATGCTAGCCAGCCTGCAGGCCGCCCATAGGGCCGGCCACAGGCGCTTTGCCCTGCTGCTGGACCCCGACCATGCCGAACCGGCTGCACTAGCCCGCCTGCTACCCCTAGCCGAGGCCGCAGGCACAGACTACCTGCTGCTGGGTGGCAGCCTGGTGAGCCGCCTGGCCCTGGATGCCCTGATAGGCCAGATACGATCGCACACGCAGCTTCCAGTCGTACTCTTCCCTGGGCACCCGCTCCAGCTATCGGGCCAGGCCGATGCCCTGCTGTACCTCAGCCTCATCAGTGGCCGAAACCCCGAGTATCTGATTGGCCACCATGTGGCCAGCGCGCCCCTGCTGGCACAGCTGCAGCTAGAGGTTATCCCCACCGGCTATATGCTGGTAGACTGTGGGCGCAGCACCAGTGCCAGCTATATGAGTGGCACCCAGCCCCTGCCGTATGACAAGCCGGAGCTGGCGCAGTACACCGCCCTGGCGGGCCAGTACCTGGGCCTGCAGTGCCTATACCTGGATGGCGGCAGCGGGGCCGAGCGGCCCATTTCGCCCGATATGATCCGCGCCGTGCGTGGGCAGGTACAGCTGCCGCTGCTGGTGGGGGGCGGGCTGCGCACGGTGGCCCACATCCAGCAGGCGCTGGCCGCCGGGGCCGACTGTGTGGTGGTGGGCACCGCCCTGGAGCGCACCCAGGATGCCGACCTGCTGCTGGACCTGGTGCAGGCAGTAAAAAGCTTTGTATAGCACTAGCGCCGGGCCTTGGCCAGAGTAGCCTTTCCTGGCCAGGCTCTCAGTGCGTTTCGTGCCGATTGTCGGTCGGGCAGAAAAAAAGTCCCCGGAGATACCTCCAGGGACTTTTTCACAATCCGGCTAGCTACGGCTATGCCTGCATCGTGTTCCGGGTGGCTTACTTGCCAGCCAGTTGGAATTTCAGCTCTACTTCGTTGTTGATAACAGCTTGCTTCGGCTGAAACTTCATGCCGAAGTCTTCGCGCATTACCTTGGCAGTGCCTTCTACTTTAGCTTGGGCACCAGCCAGGTTCAGGCTGCTCAGGTTCAGCTCCACCTCTTTGGTTTTGCCGGCCACAGTCAGGTTACCCTTGGCTATGTTTTCCTTCACTTCGGTAATTTCAAAAGTAGCCTCGGGGTGTTTCTCCAGGTTGAAGAAGTCGGGGCTCTTCAGGTGGTCCACCAGTTTCTTCTCATCGGCGGCGGGCAGCGGTTGCTCGTCGGTAATCTTCAGGCTGGCAATGTCAAACACCAGTTTGCCACCGGTTATCTTACCGTCCTTACCTTCCAGCTTGCCTTCTTTCAGGAGGAATTTGCCGGTGTGTTCGCCTTGGCCGGCTTGCTTGGTAGCGCGGAACTCCACCCAGGTATTTGCCGTGTCCAGGTTTTCGGGTAGGGCCACCACTACGCTGTCAGCCTTCTGATCGTCCGCGGCATCTTTCTTTTTCTCTCCGCAGGCCACCAGGATGCCCATAAGGGCTAGGGCTAGTACAAAAAATTTGGTTTTCATGTTGTGATATGGATTAGGGTTAAAAAACAAACTGATTAACAAAAACAATGTACGTACATTAAAGTTCCATAGTTTCCACACTTCTTCTAAAAGGTTTTTTCGCTCGTACCTTTGGCAGTTTGTGCGCCTGGCGGAACCAGCGCAAAGATAAAATTTTAAAAGCAAACACAGCGCAAGTCGAAATACGCATGGTAAAGGCCCTGATAGACGAAAACCAGGCCTTCGAGGCCGTATACAGCATCTATCTGCATCCGCAGCTGGGCTACATTGTGGGTGCCTACGTGGTGCAGAACACGGCCACCGGCGGCCTAAGCCTGAGCAACCAGCGCCTGCTGCCCGAAAACTACCCCCAGTTTGCCCACCGCCTGGACGAAACCGACCGAAAGCTGACAGAACTGCTGAACGACCTGACGGTGCAGGCCCTGTACAAGCAGTTTGGCCAGAAGCACAGCAGCATCGATGCCTTCCTGAAAAAGTATGAGCAGCTCCCCACACGCGAGTACATACAGGCCTACATACAGCGCCGGGTGGCGCAGGCCCTGCCCCTGCTGCGGGGCCGAAACTTCTACCTGATGGGCAAGGACGGCTACCCCGCCTATCAGCGCCTGGAGATAAGCGACCTGTATGCCCGCGCCAACTTCAACATAGACCGAGAACCGGACGAAACGCGCTACAAGGCCTTTGTAAAGCTGGGCGACCAGCGGCTAGACCTGTACCGCCAGCCCGTGGCCCTACTCACCCACGAGCCCTGCTGGATGATGGTGGGCGAAACGGCCTTTACCTTCGACCAGAAGCTGGACGGAAAAAAACTGCTCCCCTTCATACAGAAGCGCTACATCGGCATACCCCGAAAAATGGAGCCAGACTACTACCGGAAGTTCCTGCTGAAGCTGGTAGAAGACTATCCGGTATGGGCCAAGGGCTTCAGTATAGAGAAAATTAAGCAACCACCCCACTTCATACTACAGGTAACAGCCGATGCACAAAGCCATTACACCTTCCAGATGAAAGTGCAGTATGGCAGCTACCTCTTTCCGCTGGTGCCTTTCCGCGCGGTTTCGGTAAGCCTGCTGCACGACAAGGCCACCGACGACTACACCTTCTACAAGGTGCACCGCCAGCAGGAGCCCGAGGAAGAGATGCGTGCTTTTTTCCAGGGCCTCCGCCCCGAGCAGGGCCTGCTGAGCGACCTGGTGCTGAGCGAAGACGAAGCCTACCGCTGGCTGTATGCCCATGTGCAAGACATCCAGCGCCGGGGCATCGAGATCCGCCAGACCGGGCCCGGCAAGCCACTCGTCTTTCAGAAACCCGAACTAAGGGCCGAGATACAGGAGCGCGACCACCGATTCTGGATACGAGCCGAAGTGCAGATAGGCCCCCACCGGCTGCCGCTCAGCGACCTGCGCAGCCACATCCTGAAGGGAAACCAGAACCTGGATCTGCCCGATGGCACCACCGCCCTGCTACCCACCGAGTGGCTGGAGGAGTGGAAGCACTTCTTCGAAGTAGCCCGCCTGGAAGACGGCCACTATACCCTGTACAACTACCAGGCTAGCCTGCTAGATAGCCTGCAGACCGGCAAACCCCGTGAGCAGCAGTATAAGTCGGAAGCGCTCACAGACTTTGACCGCATAGAGCCACAGCCCCTGCCTAGCGGCCTACAGGCTATCCCCCGAGACTACCAGCAGGCGGGCTACGACTGGATGTGCTTCTTGCAGAAGTACGGCTTTGGCGGAATACTGGCCGACGACATGGGCCTGGGCAAAACCCTGCAAACCCTAAGCCTGCTGCTGCGCCAGCACGGCGGCACGGTGCCCAAGCCGGCAGCCCCCAGCCTGGTGGTGGTGCCCAATAGCCTGGTGTACAACTGGCTGAACGAAGCCAAAAAATTTGCCCCCACCCTGCGCTGCCTGCAGTACACCGGCAGCCGCCGCCGTGCCGAGCTGGAGCAGCTGCACACCCACGACCTGGTGATAACCACCTATGGCACCGTGCGCCAAGACCTGGAGCAGCTGCTGCAGCACCGCTTTCACTACATTGTGCTAGACGAAAGCCAGACCATAAAAAACCGCGATGCCAAGATAACCCGCGCCGTGCTGCGCCTGCAGAGCGAATACCGCCTGAGCCTGACCGGCACACCCGTGGAAAACACCGCCATGGACCTGTGGACGCAAATGCAGTTCCTGAACCCGGGCTTGCTGGGCAGCGAGTCCTTCTTCGAGCGCTACTATGCCTTCCCCATAGAGAGGGAAGGAAATGAGCAGCGTGCCGCCAAGCTGCGAAAGCTCACCGCTCCCTTCCTGCTACGCCGTACCAAGGAAATGGTAGCCACCGAGCTACCCCCCCGCACCGAGCAGGTTCAGCTGTGTGAAATGCTGCCCGAGCAGCAGCGCCTGTACAACGACACCAAAGGCGCTATACGCCGCACCCTCTTCAGCGAGACCGCCCTGGATAGCCTGTACAACAACAAAATACAGGTGCTGAGCGGCCTGCAGCAGCTACGCCAGATAGCCATCCACCCCCGCATGGTAGAGCCGGAGGTGAACGAAAGCGGTAAGTACGCCGAGATGTGGAGCATGCTGGACAGCATCCTGGCCGAAGGCAGCAAGGTGCTCATTTTCAGCCAGTTTGTAAAATTCCTCCAGATACTGAAGTATGACCTCATGCAGCGCGGCCTCCCCTATAGCTACATAGACGGCAGCGTGCGAGACCGCGGCGCCGAGGTGGAGAAGTTTCAGACCGACCCCGCTACCAAGCTCTTCCTCATTAGCCTGAAGGCGGGCGGCACCGGCCTCAACCTTACCGCTGCCGAATACGTCTTCCTGCTAGACCCCTGGTGGAACCCCGCCATAGAGCAGCAGGCCATGAACCGCGCCCACCGCATTGGCCAGGATAAGCCGGTATTTGTGTACAAGTTTATTACCGAGGGCAGCATAGAGGAGAAGATACAACTGCTGCAGGAGCGCAAGCAAAAAATAGCCGGAGACATCATCCACACCGAAGAGAACTTCTTCAAGAGCCTGGACAAGACCGAACTGCTGGACCTGTTCCGGTAACTACCCCCGGCGGGGCAAGACCTTGCCAGCGTGGGTATGCGCTACAGAACAAATTCGTACACTACGAAACTAGTGGCACCTACAGCGGCAAACTGAGCATGCAGTCGCCCCCAGTAGAGGCCTGTGGAGGCCCGTACGCAAGTGCGGGCCTTTTTTGTGCAGTAGCCTGAAGGCTTAGTCTGCTCTCGGGCTACCCCTGTATGCCTGCCGGGCCTAGAAGAATACCTCCAGGGCGGCGCGGTAGGTGTTGCAGTGAGCCTGCACAATGTCTCGCAGGCGTGGGCTGTACCCCCCACCCATCACGGTTACCACCGGTATGGCGTTTTGCTTCAGCTGCTGGTACACATAGCGGTCTCGCTGGTGGCAGCCGGCCAGGCTGAGGGCCAGGGTGCCCAGCTTGTCTGTAGCCAGCACATCTACCCCCGCCTGGTAGAAGGCAAAGTCCGGCTCCAGCTCGTCTATCAGGCGGGGCAGCGTATCGGCCAGCAGCCGCATATAGGGGCCGTCCTCGGTACACCGTGGCAGGGCAAGGTCCAGGTCGCCATGCTCCTTCGGGTGCGGATAATTGGCCGCCCCGTGCATGCTGAAGGTGAAGACCCGCGACTCGCCGGCAAATAGCGCCGCTGTGCCATTGCCCTGGTGCACATCCAGGTCTATGATCAGGATCTGCCGGGCGCGGCCGCTGTCTAGCAGCAGGCGGGCGGCCATGGCTAGGTCATTCAGCAGGCAGAAGCCCTCTCCCCGGTCGTAGTAGGCGTGGTGGGTGCCTCCGCTCACATTCATGGCCACCCCATACTGCTGGGCTGCCTGGCACAGCTGCCAGGTGCCCCCGCATATATCCAGCTCGCGCTGGTACAGGGCCTGGCTGAGGGGGAAGCCCAGTCGCCGTTCGGCGCGGCGCTCCAGGCTGGCGGTGCGCAGCTGCTGCACATAGGCGGCGCTGTGCGTGCGCAGCACCTCCGCCTCGCTCAGGGGCGTGGGCGCAAACAGGTTGGCCTCTGTTATGCTGTGCTCATACAGCAGTTGCTCGGGTATCAGCTCGTACTTCAGCATCGGGAACCGGTGCGATTCCGGCAGCGGATGGCAGTAGTTGGGCTTGTAGGCTATTTTCAGCATAGGGCGTGCATCCGGCTCTGTGTGGGCCTTTGGCCTGCCCGTGGGAGTGCTATGCAAGACTCTAGCTGTGCTTTTCCAGCTACTCGCGCAGGCGTTTGGGGTACGAACGCTCCAGCCAGGGTTTCAGTTCGGGCAGGTGGGGCTCCATCTCGGCCAGCAGGCTGCCCGCGACGTCTTGCACAAACGCCTGGCTGTCCATCTCGGCGGTGTACATCAGCACCGGCAGCAGGGCACGCATTTCCTCCGGGCTACGGTCTTGCAGAAAGGCACTGTAGGAGTTCATGATCAGTATGCGCATGTAGCTTTCCAGCCTCCACAGTTTCTCTACCACCAGGGCATTTGCCGCCGGGTGCTTGTTTTCCAGCAGGATGTCTATCACGGCCTGGCTCAGTAGCGCATCGGGGGCATGCTGCAGGGGTAGGGCAGCCTGCACCGCCCGTGCTGGCTCCAGCATGCCTAGCCGCACCAGGGCATGTGCCCGCACGCTGTAGCTGCTGTCATGCAGGGCCGCCTCCAGCGCGGTCAGCACCTTCTGGTAGGCCTGGCTGGCCCTACCGCCTCCTTCACTGCCGGCATAGTTGGCCAGCAGCTCAATGGCGGCACTGCGTACGGCAGGCTGTGGCTCGCCCAGGTAGTAGCCTAGCAGGCTATCCAGGCGATCGGGCCGTTTAGTTGATGTGGCTAGCTGCGCCAGGTACTGAAGTGCCTCTACACGGATCTGCCAGATGGGGTCTTGCGTAGCGCGCCACAGCTCTTCCTCTATCTCGGCTGCTGGCAGTGCCAGGCCAGGCAGCTGCTCCAGGGCTGCCATGCGCTGCCCAAAGCCCCGGCCCTGGCCCAGCTGATAGACCCAGAAGCGGGGGGGCTTGGTTTCGCTTATAGTTCCGGGTAGCACATGGTCCGCATCCAGCTCCACATTCTGGATGAATGCGGGCCAGCCCTGCTCGATGGCTGTGGGGGGCGCACTGGGATATGGAATCGTAAGCACCGTATCGGCACTATGGATGGTAACCGCCACGCGCTGTGTGCCCCGGTGTCCGGCTATCTCCAGCTGCAGGGGCAGGGTATACACGGGCTGGTAACGCAGGTCCTGCTGCTGCAGCACATGTACGCGTAGCGCCTCGGCCTGCAGGTCATATTCGTAGGTAACAGCCAGTGCCGGGTGGCCGGCAGCATAAAACCACTGCTGGAAGAAAGGCGTGAGGTCTCGGCCACTCACGGCCTCCAGGGCCAGGCGCAGGTCGTGCACCTCCACAGGCTGGTACGCATGCTGCTGCAGGTAGCGCTGTATGCCGGCAAAAAAGGCCTCATCCCCCAGCTGCTGCCGCAGGTAGTGCAGCACCAGCCCGCCCTTCTGGTAGCTATGGGCATCGAATAGGTCGCCGGCATCTGCATACGCTTCGCGGATCAGGGGGCGCCGCTTGGTGGTGGCCTCGCTCAGGTAGGTTTGTTTCTCCGCTGCCAGGTGGGCGTCGGCATTGTCTTTTCCATACTTATGCTCGCGCCACAGGTACTCGCCATAGGTGGCAAAGGATTCATTCAGCGGCAGCTGCCCCCAGCTTTCGCAGGTTACCAGGTCTCCAAACCATTGGTGTGCCAGTTCGTGGCTGATGAAGTCCTCACGACTCTCGTCCAGATGTGCCAGGCTGTCGTGCTGTAGTTCGCTGTAGTGTATGGTGGCGGTGGTGTTTTCCATGGCCCCACTTACAAAGTCGCGCACCACCACTTGGCTGTATTTGGGCCAGGGGTAGGGTACGCCTAGTTTTTGGCTGAAGAACTCCAGCATTTCGGGCGTATGGCCAAACACCAGCTGGGCATAGGGGGCATAGGCGGGCTCTACATAGTAGCTTACCTCGCGCCCCCGCCAGGTGTCGGTATGCTTGTAGAACTTTCCTACCGCCATCATAAACAGGTAGGGGGCGTGGGGCTGCGTTAGTACCCAGCGGTCTGTCCGCTGTCCGCTTGGCGCGGGGGTACTGCTCATTAGCAGGCCGTTGCTCAGCGTTTGGTAGCTGCTGTCTACGGTTATGCGCAGGTCTTGTGTGCAGCGCTCATTGGGCTGGTCTATTGTGGGGAACCAGCAGCTGCTGGCCTCGGTCTCTCCCTGTGTCCATATCTGCCGGGGCTTGTAGGGGTGCCGTCCATCGGCATTGATGAAGTAGAGGCCCTGTGCCCCGCTGATGTATTCGCTACCCGCCCGCTGCAGGCGGTAGGGCCGTGCTGTGTAGTCTATTTCCAGCCACAGGGTGTCCCTACGCGTGTAGGTGTGGGGCAGGGCTATGTGCAGCTGCAGGCTGTCGGCATAGCGGTAGGTCAGGGGCGTGCCCCCTGCCAGTTGCAGGCTGTGTATGTCCAGCCCCTTTGCGTCCAGCACCAGGCTGTCTGTCGGATAAAAATAGGGGGTAAGCTGCAGGAGGGCCCGGCCCCGCAGGCTGCGCTCGGCCCAGTCGAAGCGCACAGATAGCTCCGTATGCAGCAGGTCCATCCGTCGCACGCGGGTGTATTGCCTGGGCTCTCTGGCAGCTGCTGCCCATATGGGTGCCTGCTGGCCGGGGTCTGTGCTCTTCAGCACCTTGTCTACGGCCACACCCAGGGGTTCAAGCTGGTTGGCCCGGCGGGCCTTGCAGCCAGCCAGCAGGCCGACCAGTATACATAGGCCCAATACCCGTGCTGCCGGTGCAAGGCACCCCTGCGGAAGAAAAAAGGAGAATACACGCATGAATACCAACTTGGTTAGGCACCCAAAATAGGCAAAACTTTTCTCAGCTACTTTGTGCATCTTTGAGCTTTTCAGCGGGATATGACACTTGTACAGATAGCAGATCTGGACCCCATAGCCATTTTTCATCAGGCGGGGCTGAGCACCCTACCCGATGGCAGCCGGGTACAATGGCAGCCAGCAGGCCCCTACCGATGGCAGGCGGAGCACGGCGGCAAAACCTACCGCATCCTTCTCTTGGGCCAAGATGTAGAGACTGCCACGCTGGATATACGCCTGAATGGCAAGCGCATGCAGCTGCAATACGAGACGCTGGAGATGCGCCTGCAGAAGAAAATAGGCATAGAGCCAGGTGCCGTGCAAAAGGTTACCGACCTGCGTGCCCCTATGCCCGGCCTTATCCGGGCCCTACCCATCAGCCCGGGCCAGCAGATTGCCAAGGGCGAACCCCTGATTGTGCTGGAGGCCATGAAGATGGAGAACGTAATAAAAAGCCCGGCAGATGTGGTGATAGCCAGCATAGCGGTTCAGGTAGGCCAGGCAGTGGAGAAGAACCAGGTGCTGGTATCTTTTGCCTGATCATCCCGCGCCTGTTGGTGTATTGGGCTTGCGCAGATTAGCCCGGGGGTACTAGCACCAGTGGCCGCTCTGGTCGCCCGGGGTAGGCCTGCACCTGGAAGGGTAGGCCATAGACCTGATTCAGGTTCGGCGCGGTGAGCACCTCGGCGGGTGCCCCCTGGTAGGGGAAGTGCCCGTCGTGCAGCAGCAGGATCTGATCGGCAAACAGGCTCGCCATATTCAGGTCGTGCAGGCTCACCACCACCAGTGCCTGCGCCGCCGCCAGCTGCCGTGCCTCCTGCAGGATCTGGAGCTGAAAGGCGGGATCCAGGTTGGCAATCGGCTCATCCAGCAGCAGCAGGCGGGGCCTGCCTGCTACGGGCTGCCACACCTGTGCCAATACGCGGGCAAACTGCACCCGCTGCTGCTCGCCACCGCTTAGGGCGGTGTAGCGCTTGTCGGCATAGGCAGCCATGCCCGCCGCGGCCAGGGCTGCCCGGGCAATCTCCCAGTCCTCGGCCCGCTCGGTGCGTGCCCGCAGGTGGGGTAGGCGGCCCATCAGCACTACCTCGACAACGCGGAAGGGAAAGCTGAGGGTGCTCTGCTGCGGTAGCATGGCCCGGTAGCAGGCATGCCGGCGGTTATCGCTGGCGGGATAGCCGTGCAGCTGCACCTGGCCCGCGCCCGGCTCCAGCTCCCCGGCCATTAGCCTCAGCAGGGTGCTTTTTCCGGCTCCGTTGGGGCCCAATAGGCCCACCAGCTGGCCGGGCGCTAACTGTAGGTCTATATTGCGCAGTACGGGCTGGCTTTGATAGTAAAAGGATACCTGCCTGAGGGAGAGCATTAGCCTTGTCTTTTTTTGCTTTGGAGCAGGAGTGCGATAAAAAAAGGTGCCCCCACCAGGGCGGTGATGATGCCGATGGGCATTTCGGCCGGGGCCAGCAGGGTGCGGGCCAGCAGGTCGGCTGCCAGTAGCAGTGCAGCCCCCAGCAGGATCGAGCCGGGCAGCAGCCCGCGGTGGTCTGGCCCCAGCCACAGGCGCAGCAGCTGGGGCACCACCAGCCCCACAAAAGAGATGATGCCCGTAAAGGCAACAGTAGCCCCCACACTTAGGGCGATCAGTACAAAAAGTCGCTGCTTTAGTCGCTGTAGGCGGATACCCAGGTGTACAGCCTCCGATTCTCCCAGTAGCAGGGCATTTAGCACGCGGGCAAAGCTGAGCAGGCCCAGCAGGCCCAGCAAGACAAAGGGGCTTACCACCCCTACTGTGCGCCAGCTGGCAGCGCTCAGGCTGCCCAGTGTCCAGAAGTTGATGGTGCGTACCTGGGCATCGTCGGCCAGGAAGATGAGGAACCCCAGGGTGGCCCCTATCAGCGCATTCATGGCGATGCCCCCCAGTAGCAGGTGGATAACTGAGGTGCGGCCCCGGAAGGTGGCCAGGTGATACACGATCCAGCTAAAGGCCATACCGGTGCCAAAAGCACCCAGGGGCACCAGCCAGCCCAGCACCGATAAGGTGCTGGCACCCAGGGCCAGGCCCTCTACCACCAGAATGACCAGCACGGCACCCAGTGTAGCCCCCCCCGAGATGCCGATGAGCGCAGGCTCGGCCAGCGGATTGCGGAACAGGCCCTGAAGGGCCGTGCCCGCCGTGGCCAGGGTGGCCCCCACCAGCACGGCCATCAGGGCACGGGGCAGCCGTATCTCCAGCAGGGTGTAGGCTTCATTAAAGCTGTAGGCAGTGCCTGCATCCAGCCCCAGCACACTGGCCAGGATAGCAAGGCTGTGCTGCACCGGTATAGGCTCTGCCCCCAGTGCCAGCGATAAGAGTATGAGAACAAAAAGACCTACGCTCAGGATCAAAAAGATCAGCAGGTATCGGCCCTTAGGCTTCATCGGCCCCTGCTTTTCCATCGGCATCCTTGCTTTTTTGCACCTGCCAGGCCTGTTCTTCGAAGCGGATGTTCATCATCTGCATAAAGTGGCGCATTTGGTCCTCATCTTCCAGGTCTACACCTGCTTTCAGGGCCATCATGCCCACCACCTTGCTCATGCTCCAGTTGGCCTCGTCCTCGGCAGCGGCTAGCATATCGGTGGCCATCTGCTGCACCCGCTTGCGCAGGGCTGGTGCCTGGGCCAGCAGCCCTGCCTCTTGGGTATAGTCCAGAAAAGCCGTTAGCACATCGGGCGCTGCGCTGAAGAACTCGGGCCCGGCAGCAATCTTGCTGGGCATCACCCGCATGCATACTTCCTCCACCCCGCCTGGTGTCCACTCCTGTGGTGCCTGCCCTACATGGGTGTACAGGTACTCGGCAAAGTATAGGATAACAGAAGCTCCTACCAGGTGGGCGTAGCCGCTCAGCCGCTGATACTGGCCCGTATCGGCAAAGCGTGCATACCACTGCTCCACCTCATCCAGTATCCGGTTCAGCTCCTCATCGGAAAAGTCTAGCTGCGCATCGGGTGCATTCTCCATACCTTACAAATGTAAGGATTTATGCAAGACAGCAGATTTTAGGTAGTTTTGTTCGCTCATGAAGCATGCCATCACCGTTATTGGCTACGGCAGCTGGGGCACCGCCCTGGTGCAGGCCCTGCTACAGCAGCAGCACCGCGTACACTGGCACTTGCGCTCACCTGCGCTGGCCGAGCACATCCGGTGCCAGGGCCGAAACCCCCGCTACCTGACCGAGGCCCACCTGGATACACAGTACCTGCAGCTGTATACCCGCCCGGAGGAGGCCATGCAGGCGGGAGAGGCTATCCTGCTGGTAACGCCCTCGGCTTTTCTGCACACCACCCTGAGCGGCCTGCCTGCTGGCTGCTGGGGTAGCAAGCCCATAGCCAGCGGCATCAAGGGCCTGGTGCCCGAAACGCATCAGCTGGTGTCGGATTATCTGGTGGGCACGCATGGGTGCTCGCCCGACCAGCTGGCCGTCATCAGCGGCCCAGCCCATAGCGAGGAGGTAAGCACCGGCCGCCACACCTGGCTCACCGTGGCATCCCCCAGTGCGGCCAGCCAGCAGTACTGGCTACAGGCCCTGCAGCTGCCACACCTGCACCCGCGGCCCAGCAGCGACCTGGATGGCATACAGTGGGGCGGAATTCTGAAAAACGTATTTGCCATTGCTGCCGGCATAGCCAAGGGGCTGGGCCATGGCGATAACATGATAGCCAGCCTGGTGGGCGAGGCCCTGTATGAGCTGGAGGACGTGCTGTATGCCCAGGCCCCCCTGCCGGGCAGGCGCATGGGCGCACCCCACTACCTGGGCGACCTGCTGGCCACCTGCTACAGCCCCTATAGCCGAAACCGCCAGCTGGGCATACTGATCGGCCAGGGGCACAGCCCCCAGGAGGCCTTGGGCCAGATGGGGATGGTGGCAGAGGGCTACTATGCCTGCCGCGTGCTGGCCGAACACTATGCCCTGCCCAACCCTATCATCCACATGGTGGCACAGGTGCTATACCGGCAGGTGCCTGTACAGCAGGCCTTTGCCAGCCTGCTGGCCGACCTGTAGACAGAAAAAAACGAACACTTGTGGGCCGAATGCCCTATCTTGTCGCACATTTTTACCCCAACGCATTAACCCGCCATGCGAGAACGCGTACAGCGCAAGGTATACGAACTACTCGAGAAGCGATTTATCCGCTACGTTATAGCCGCTGGCATAGCCACCGTGGTCGATATTCTGGTCTACTTCCTGGCCTACGGCTACCTCTTTACCGTCGACCAGCCCTACCTGACCATTACCCCCGATGTGGTCATTACCCGCCAGATGCTGGCCATTCTGCTCAGCTATCACTGCGGCCTGGTGGTGAATTTTGTTATTAGCAAGTTTTATGTATTCGGCGAGAGCGACCTGCGTACCCGCACGCAATTTGTACGCTTTTGGCTGGTGGCCGAGATTGTATTTGTGGCAAACTACCTGATGGCGCGGCTGCTGTGGAGCATTGTGCCCTATGTGGTGCAGGGCCTGCCAGAGTCGGTAGATGCGCTAATCGTTCGCACCCTGAGTGCCGGCCTGATAGCCGTCTTCAGCTTCCTACTACACCGCGCCTTCAGCTTCGAGGTGAAGCGCGTGGTAGCCGAGATAGAAGAAACCGAGGCCGAAGGGCCGGCCCGAAACTAGCGGCCCGGACAGCGGCCTGAAACATGGGAACGCCAAAGGCAAGAAAATCGGTTATATACCCGTATATTTGCAATCACGGAATACTACGTATACCGATCGCGTACATCTGGCAGCAGTAGGCTGGAATAAAAACCCCCTCTACGGCTAATGGATAAAGACCTCTGGGGATGACATGGACTAGACGGGCTGCGCGGGTATAGGGTATAAGCATGCAGAGCCGGGACGGTGTACCTCTTAAAACTGGATCGTCAGCCTGTAAATGGCAACCATTCTTATGCGCTAGCCGCCTAATTAGTATTAGGACTCGCTAGCTACCGCTCGGCGGGCCTGTCTATCGGCCTTCCTCTGCGGTATCAACCTCAGATAGACTCGGGGGCGGACGTGCCTAAATCCCCCTAAACTTCAGGCACTGGGCTTTGTGCATTTGGTGCACCCTTTAGCACGAAGCCGAGACCCCAGGGCGCACTAAGCATGTAGAAGGCTCTATGGCCAGCTTCGCCGGACGGGGGTTCAATTCCCCCCATCTCCACACCGCGCGGGTGTTTTTTCAGGCTAGAAAGAACACCCGCTTTTTTTGTCTGAACCTTTATTGTTTTTTGAATTAAAGGCTTGTTAATGAGGTGTTTCGATTCATGTAGGCCGGTGTAGATACTGCAAGCGCCACCAGCCTATCGTAGCACTACGGCATCAGTAGCAGGCTGCCCAGGCCCAGCAGCATCAGCAGCTTGAGCAGCAGGCTCTGTAGCCCAAAGTGTGCCGGCTTGCGCGCCCGCCACAGCAGCCAGCCGCACAGGCCCAGCAGGGGGTAGAGCACCACCCACAGGTACAGCTGGTAGCCCCACAGCCACACGCCATACCAGCCCAGCCCATATACCCAAAAAGGTAGCTGCAGGGCCAGTGCCAGCAGGAGGTAAAAGGCCCCCAGCAGCTGCTTGCTGCGGCCTATGCCCATCAGGATGGGAAAGGTGCGCAGGCCAAACTGCATGTCGCCCCGCATGTCTTCCACATCCTTGGTTATCTCTCGCAGTAGGGTGGAGAGGAAGGCAAAGACCATGCCCCACACGATAGATAGGCGTAGATAAAACACAAAGCCCCCCGCCAGCACCACCAGGGCTGCCAGCAGGGCTATTGCCAGATTGCCCAGTATGGCAGCGCGTTTCCAGTAGCGGGCGTAGAGATGCAGCGCCCCCAGTGCGGCTGTGTTTAGCAGCAGGTACTTGAGCGGTAGCCAGGCAGTGGCCAGCAGGCATACAAGTACGGATACAAGGTAGGCGCTTACCACCTTCTTGGCCGATATGTGCACCGATACCAGGCTGCGCCTGGGTTTATTGACCTGGTCGATCCGCCGGTCGTACACGTCATTGATCCAGTATCCCCCGGCCATTATGCCCATCAGCACCGCCAGCTGGTGCCAGTACAGTCGGCTCCACACAAAGTAGGTGTGGTGCAGGCCGCTGAGGTAGGCGGCCAGGGTGAAGGTGAGGGCCGCGATCAGCAGGTTGACCGGGCGGCTGAGGCGCAGCAGGATCCATCCATCTCGGGCGGTCAGGCTCATCGCTTCAGGTCGGCCTTTCTCAGGTAGGCCCGGCCCTTTAGGGTTAGCTGAAAGAGATAGGCCCCGTCGGGCTGCCGGCTGCTGTCCCAGCGGATGTGGTAGATGCCAGCCTCCCGCTCCTCGTCTATCAGCACCGCCAGCTGTTTGCCCTTTGCGTTCAGCACCTTCAGCACCACCGGGCATCGCTCTGGCACTTCAAAGGAGATCATGGCATAGTCCTGAAAGGGATTTGGGGTAACCGGAAACGCTGTCAAGGTAGCCTCCTGCCCGCTGCTGCTACTCCGGTCGGTCAGGTTGGCTGTGGCTAGCTGCCGGGCGTAGCGTGCCAGTACGGGGATGTCTTGTATGGCCTCAGTCTGCTGCGTCAGCTGCCCGATCAGGGTAGAAACATCGTCCTGCAGTTCCGCTGGCAGGCCTTCTACGCTGTGTACTGCCAGGGCCCAGTCCAGGCCCGCTGTGTTACCACAGGCCCGGTACTGCTGCAGCAGGTAGCGCACAGCCGCTGCAAACCGGGCTACTGTGTGTGGCCGGTCTGCATGCTCCTTAGGCAGCTGCCGCAGCAGGGCTGCCATACCCTCCAGGATGCGGGCGTGGGCCTGTGGCTGCGCATCCAGGCTGTCCATCCACACCCCATGGGCCAGCTGGGCGGGCAGTAGCCCCTGCCTGCATACGGCCAGTGCGCGCTGCAGGTAGCGCTCGTCCTGCTGCAGGGAGTAGGCATAGGCCAGGCCATAGATCAGGTCGGCATTGTAGCGGGCAGCTACCACCGGCGGATGCGCCAGCAGCCAGGTGGCCAGCTGGGTAGCGGTCTGCTTATAGGCATCATAGTTGGTTTCGGCATAGGCCTGCACATACACGCCACACAGCCGCCCATTTGCGTACAGGTCTTGCCCCAGCGGGTCGGGCTCCCACTGCCAGGGCCGTGCTGCTGGCAGGCGCAGGCTGTCGCCGGGGAGGTAGGCATAGTAGCGCTGTAGCACCGGCGGGATCTGTAGCTGGCGCTGCCCCTCCAGCTGCGGGTAGGGAAAGGTGCCCCTGCTTTCGGCCAGCTGCTCCAGCTGATCCAGGGTTTTCAGCCCCAGATCCAGGTAGCGTACTTTTTGTTTTTCATCGGTCAGTAGGTTGGCAGTTTGCAGCAGGGCCAGGGCGTATTCTCCTGCTGCCACCGGGCTTAGGTTGGGCTGGCCCGCTGTACCCTGGCTACCGGGCAGGTAGCCCCTTGCCATCAGGTCCAGGTGGTCAAAGATGTCGGCCTGGTCCTCCAGGGTATGGTTTAGCAGAGCCAGCACCTGCTCCTGGCTTAGCCACGGTGCGGGTGGGCCTAGCGGTGCGCCCTGCACTGCCAGGGCCGGGAAGCCCGCCTCGGTACCCAGCACCAGCCGCCGCGCCTGGTACAGCTGCCGGATGCTGCCACTATCCTGGGTGGCCAGGGCTATGCGCAGCTGCTGATCCTGGGCGGCCAGGGCGTTCTGTTGCCAGGGCTTTAGCGCTTGTTTTAGGCCACAGGGTTGGGCTGCTGCTAGCCCCGCCAGCCCCACCAGGCAGATCCATCGGACAAGGCGCATAGGCGGTTAGGGCTTGGGTAGGGCGATAAAGTAGGTGCGGTAGCGGTCCATGAGGTCGAATACCAGCCGCTGGGTATCCACACGCAGCAGATGGTTTTTGTTTCGGTCTCCGCCCTGGTCGTCTACCATCACCAGCCAGTCTTTTTCTACTACCTCCCAGCGGCCTGTTTCGCCCGGGCCGGTGGGCACGGTGCCCCTAGGCTCGCAGGGGTAGCGGATGTAGCTGCCGTCGGGCCGAAAGTCGATCAGCAGGCTGGAGTACTCGGGGTTTTCGCTCAGCAGGTCGTAGTCAAAGTCGCCCCCCTGGCCCCGCTTGTCCCAGTTGGCCACCTCCTTCCACCTGCGGGCACAGAGTGCCGTGCCCACATCTGCCGGCAAGGCCCGTGTGCCAGCCTGCACCTCTGCCTTGCTCGGCAGGGCTAGGTTTTGCCCTAGCAGGCCTGCAGGGGCACCTACAATCAGCATAAAAAGCACAAGCAGAAAAGCGGAAGTAGAAAAACGGAAGAATCGCATATACAGCAAAGATAGACAATCGGCCCCTATCTACCCCAGTAGTGCCGCCTTAGTATCCGGTTCGTGCTGTATCTTTGGGTATGTCTCTTGTAGAAACCCTGAAGCAACAAGCCGAGGCCATCTGGCCCGAGGTAGTGGCCTGCCGCCGCTGGCTGCACCAGCACCCGGAGCTGGCCTTTGAAGAACACCAGACCGCCGCCCGTGTGCAGCAGGAGCTAGCCGCCCTGGGCATCCCCTATGTGGCGGGTGTGGCCCAAACCGGCGTAGTGGCCACCATAGTAGGCGGCAGGCCCGGCAAAACCCTGGCCCTGCGAGCGGATATGGACGCACTGCCCATACAGGAGCTGAATGAGCTGGACTACAAGAGCCTGCACCCAGGGCGGATGCATGCCTGTGGGCACGATGCGCACACCAGCAGCCTGCTGGGCACTGCCCGCCTGCTGTGGGTCATGCGAGACCAGCTGCCCGGCACTATCCGGCTGATTTTTCAGCCCAGCGAGGAGCGAAACCCCGGTGGTGCCAGCGTGATGGTGCAGGAGGGCGTGCTGCAGCCCGACGTGCAGCACATAGTGGGCCAGCACGTTATGCCCATTATCCCCACAGGCAAGGTGGGGATCCGCCCGGGCCGGTACATGGCTAGCAGCGACGAGCTGCACCTGACTGTGTGGGGCAAGGGGGGCCACGGGGCGCAGCCCCACACCACCATCGACCCCGTGGTGATTGCTGCCCAGCTGATAACGGCCCTGCAGCAGGTGGTGGCCCGCCGGGCCGACCCACGCATGCCCTCGGTGCTCACTATTGGCCGCGTAATAGCCGATGGAGCTACCAACATCATACCAGAAAAAATAGAGCTGCAGGGCACCTTTCGCACCTTCGACGAAGGCTGGCGCACGCGTGCGCACCAGCTGATAGCCGACATTGCCCGGGGCGTAGTGGAGGGGAGCGGCGGCCGCCTGGAGCTGAACATAGAGCGGGGCTACCCCGTGCTGTACAATGACCCGGCACTAACCGAGCGCGTACGGCAAGACCTGATAGACTATGTGGGTGCAGAGAATGTGCTGGACCTGGACCTGTGGATGGCCAGCGAGGACTTTGCCTTCTACACCCAGCAGGTGCCCGGCTGCTTCTACCGCCTGGGTACGATGAACGAGGCGCAGGGCATAACCCACCCCCTGCACACAGCCCGCTTCAATGTAGATGAGGAGGCCCTGAAGCTCAGCACCGGCCTGATGGCCTACACAGCCATCAGGCAGCTGGAGGCCATGGCGTGATGGATAGGCCGATGTGCGGAAGCTTGCGATCCTTTTTGAGAGGCTCTGAAAATCGTATAAAACGGATACTGGAGGCGTTTGTCGTTTTAATATGCGCAAACCGGCAGGTGTCTGCATTGCGTTCTATGAGCAGGCGGCAAGTCGCCTAACCCTGCAGGGCTTGCCAGGGGGAGAAAGGCATGCTAGTGCGGTATACTCTGTGTGTACCAGACAGGCAGTGCGGGCCAGACCTAGGGAGTCTTCAACTTTTCAGCTAGTAGCATCAGTAGCTGTCTATAGTCTTCCATCACCCCCCTGAGTGAGGCAATTTCTTGGTCCTTGCTTCTGATTAGCGCTTGTGTTAGCTCCTGTGTGTTATACGGAGATTGTGCGTGTTGGCTCTGGCCTTGCGAATGCTGGATAATCGTTACGAAGTATCCATCCTCGCCCTGTAGTAGGTTTGCTGGATCAAGTTCCAGCACCTCCGAAATTTTTACAATGCGCTTGGGGTTGGCTCGCAGTCGTCCATTTTCCAGCTTGTTCACTGCGGACTGCGAAAGGCCAATATGAAACCCAAGTTGCTCTTGGCTCATCCCTTTGCTTTCTCTCGCTTTACGAATCTTATCTCCAATCATGTTATTCCATTTTTATTCCAAATATATGACAACTAGTTATATTTATAATTTTGTCGGCGGATTAATTTGCGCAAGGCAAAAAACCATATCCCTATCCATTAAAACTCACCCTAATTTCTCAAACCATGAAAATTTCAAGCTACCGTTCTAAATCGCTGCTGGTACCAGCAATGTTTCTTTTCGTTTCAGTCCTTTTTTCTGCTTATACCTTTCCTGAGGACGGAGTAGTTGGCAAGAAGGAAGCCTATAAGGTTGAATCGACCGACCAGCCCGAGGTATCCAAGATAGATCCGGTGCAAGAGCAAGTTACGGAAGAAAAAAGCATTAAGAAGCAGCTCAAGGAAACCGAAGCCTACAAAAATGCCAGCCTAAAAGAGAAACTGGTTATGAAAAAAGCGGCCAAGCAGGTAGAGAAACTGCAGGCCGATCCCGGGAAGGTTAGTCAGCTAAAAGAGCTGGCGGACAAGGCAGCCACAACGGCAGGAGACAATCAGATTGTGGCACTGATTCTCGTGATTGTAGCTGGAGTATTGGGTATCCACCGCTTCTATCTGGGTTACACCTGGCAGGGCATTGTTCAGCTGCTTACACTGGGTGGTTGCGGTATTTGGGCTCTTATTGACCTCATCCGCATTGCTACAGGTAGTCTGAAGCCCAAGGGCGGATCCTACAAAAAAACACTGTAGCATTTTGCTTACCACAAATCGATTATCGTGGCCAAGCTCGAAAAGAGCTTGGCTTTTATTTTTAGGCCTTATTGCGGGGCCGGTTATCTTACTGATATTGCCAGCTGATTATTTTGATAGCGGACAATCTATATGCGTTTCTCGCGCATTATTTAATGTAGAGTGCTACGCTTGCGGTCTTACACGTGCTACCATGCATTTGCTGCACCTAGACTTCTCGGCTGCCTGGGCCTACAATTGGCTCACGTTTATCGTTACGCCATTTTTGGGCATCGTTTGGCTAAAATACCTGCTCGAGAGCTTGGGTGTTCGCATCTTAAGCTGGCTCTAAATCTGGCCGCTGGTAGCTCCTCTTGGTCCAGAGTTATACCCACCAAATTGGCAGCCTGCTGCCTTATCTCTGGGTAGCCCGGCAGGTTCCTGTCCAGTAGGTAGACCCACAGGAGCTGCTGTCTGCTGTATGGCGAGCAAAATCATGTGGTAAGCAACCACCACAGCCAGCATAGGCAGGATGGCAGCGTAGAGCCTAGCACCTGGCGCACAATCAATAAACCATATTGGTAAGTAGTGAGCCAATAGCAGGCCTACCTTCGCCACCTGGGTGGTATCGACCTTGCACAACTACTGCTCACAACCATGGGCACAGCAGTGGCCGTGCGCATGCGTGGCCCTATGCAGGCCAGCTACTTTGTCGCGCATCCTGCATGGTGCCCGCTGGCGAGGGGAAGTGCAGCGTAAGGCGGGCGTATACTTGCCAGGCCTCTACCACCTCCTCTGGCCCCAGCGGGATGGGTGGGTAGAAGGTGTTGTCGCTTAGCAGCTCCAGTCGGTTCTCAGCACGCAGCCGGTTGCGCACCCGCTTTACCAGCACATCGCCCGGGGTAACAAATACATACAGGTGCATGTCTCGCAGCCACTTCAGCTCTTCTACGTAGCTGCAGATCAGCAAGTCGCCCTGGAACAGGCCGGGTTCCATGCTGTCGCCTGCCACCTCAAAGCCCCGATAGGTACCCTGCCGGAATCGATCCATGGGTAGGCTAAAGGCGGGTAGCTCCTGCAGATAGGTAGGCTCCAGCCGGTTGGCCACGTAGCCCGCCTGTGCTTTTACGGGCACCAGCACAATGTTGGGCTCGCTTTGCGCATCTACAGTTACGGCCAGTATGGGGCCCGTGCTGCTCCCCGTGGCCTGCTGCACGGCCTGCCTGGCAAAGGCTTCGCCCTGGCCGCTTACCAGCCAGTTCAGGTTTACGCGGTACTGCTCGCCTATCTTTTGCAGCGTGTCGAAACTGAGGGCGGTTCGCCCGCTGATCAGCTGGCTGATGGCACCCTGGCTGATGCCCAGGCGATCAGCAAATTCCTTTTGCGTGAGGGCTAGCTGCTGCAGCAGGTACTTCAGTCTTTCGTTTGCAGATTGATTTGTCATGCTAATATTTTTCTGAGCTTTACTTGACTTTAATTAGCATTGCTAATATATTTGTACAAATAAAGACATAAAAGCAATGGAAGTCAAGCAAAATAGCGTTGAAAACGAGCTTGTTATGCACAATGGTATTAGCATGCTAAATAGCGGGGTTTCGGCAAAGCTGAGCGAGGCCGAGCGGGCACTCATCCGCGAGACGGTGGCCCAGGGTGCCACAGTAGCCGAGCTACAGCAGCTCTTCTACCTGGCCGACACCTACGGGCTGAACCCCCTGAAGAATGAGATCTACTTCATTAAGAAACCTGCCATGGAGCAGGTGAATGGCCAGTGGCAGTACGTGCGGCAGGCAGACGGCAGCCTGAGCTATGCGGGCAGCCAGGCCCTGCTGATGACGGGCCGAGACGGCTACCTGAAGATTGCCCAGGCGCATGCCGACTTTCGCGGCCTCCTGGCCTTTGAGGTGCGCGAGGGCGACCACTTCTGCATCGATGCCGATAACTACCGCATAGAGCACCGCTACGGCACCCACAGGGGCCGCATCCTGGGGGCATGGGCCCGCTGCGAAAGGGCGGGCTATCCGCCGGTCATTACCTACGCGCCCTATGAGGAATACCACCGTCCGGGCAATTATGCCTGGACGCAGTACCCCTCTGCCATGATTCGCAAGGTGGCTGAGGCCATGGCCCTGAAACGCGCCTTCCGGATCAGCGGCCTGGTCACCAAGGAGGAGCTGGGCTACCAGGGCCCCCTTAGCCAGCAGCGGCCGCACCCACAGCCCGAGCCACAGGCCCAGGTGCGCGAAACCCTGGCTGCCCTGCGCCAGCAGCGTACGCTATACCAGCTAAACCGGTATGTGCAGCAGCTGCCCGGCCCGCTAAGGCAAGACCGCGCCGTGCAGCAGCAGCTGCAGGCCCGCAGGGCCGAGCTGCTGAAGGCCGAGCAAAATAGGCCCGCCAGTGCGCGCCAGCTGGAGACCCTACAGAGCATGGCACTCAATCCCCGCATTACCGACCACGAGCGCAGCAGCATCCTGCAGTACCTGCGTGCCTACACCTACTATACCGCTTCCATACAGATCAAGTCTTTGTCCGACTGCATCCGCAGCCGTGGCCCGCGTACGTATGCCGCAGCCTAGCCGCTATCTATCTCCACAAAAAAAAATCCCCCGAAACCATGAACACCCCCTATACCCCCACCCGGCCCGGCACAGAGGTGCTGCCCATAGGCACCTGTGTGCAGGTGAACGGCTACTACGGCCGCATTACCGCCGTGCGCACCCAGGTCGAAACCATCGACCCGGTTACCAGGCTCTCCGTCTGTGTGCCGATGCGAAACCCGGTTTACCACGTGCAGATCAACCCACGCAAGGTGTATGACCGGCAGCCCCAGGCCCGCACTATATGGATACGCAAGGGCCACACCCAGCTGCGCCTCTTTGCCGATGAGTTTTCTGTGATTGCTCGTCCGGCCTTTATGGACACACGCGAAGTAATCCGACGCTTTAGCAGCCTGCACAGCACGCAGCCCGCCGCACCCGCCTACCGGCGGATAGCCAGCCAAGGGGTGCCTACCCCATAACACTCTCTGGGCTAGATACTGAGCGATACGCCCAGGGTGGGGATAAAAGGGAGCTGGTCTACCCGCACGTAGCGCACCCGGTCGAAATAGAAGATATTGTCCCGGTCCAGCACATTTAACGCATTGGCGTTTAGCTCCAGCAGGCTAGCCGCCCCCACCCGGAAACGCCGCTTGACCGAGAGGTCGAAGCGCAGGTAGTCGGGTAGGCGTGCACCATTCAGGTCGTCGGCTAGTACTACGCCCAGCCTGCCGTTCTGGTTGGCCACGTTGCTTTGGCTGCCATTATTCAGGAAGTTTAGCTCCTCATAGGCCCCCTGTGTCTGGGTAAAGGGGAAGCCCGAACCGCCCGTGCAGCGTGCCGAAAACTCCCAGCGCTTACCCAGTATCTTGCTGCCTACGCGGTTGGCCACGTTGCCCCGGGTGTAGCTGGCCACCAGGTTGAAGGTGTGCCGCCGGTCCCACACGGGGTTATAGGTTTGGCTAAAGTCGTCTCGCTCATTGTAGGCCCAGCCGTATGTAGCGTACAGGTACAGGCCTCCCTTGGGCTGGTAGCGCACGCTCAGGTCGGCCCCGTAGGCTTCGCCCACCTCGGTAATCCAGGCGGGATCTTCGGGAAAAAAGCGCCGCCGGTTCAGGTTGGTCACCTGGCGAAAGTCCTTGTACCAGCCCTCCAGCTTCAGGCTGGTATTTCGGATAAAGTCCAGCTCCAGGCCCAGCAGGTAGTGTGTGGCGGCCTGCAGGGGCGTATTCAGCACCCCGTTGGCCCGCGCCGGGGGGGCCGATGCATAGCCCTGGAAAAGCGCCACCACATCCAGGTCGGAGGTGGTGGAGACAATGTTTTGCGTAAACAGCCCCCAGCTGCCCTGCAGGCTGAAGCCCTCAAAGTTTAGCTTGCTGCTCAGGCGTGGCTCTATGGAGAGGTAGCTGTGGTCGTTATAGTAGTGCAGGCGCAGGCCAGGCTCTAGCACAAAGCGAGAAAAGTACTCCGTTTCGCCATTGGCGCCTGTGCGTTTTGTGCGAAATACCTGCCGGTAGGTGGCGTAATAGGCAAACTCGGTATTGTTGTCCTGGCTTTCTACCGACAGGTCCAGCTCATTGGTGTAGGCAAACTCGGTTCGGAAGCCCTGCAGCTGCAGGCCCATGTCAAACTGGTTGACAGTATTGAGGATGTAGGAAAAATTCAGCCGGCTATTGAAGCCCCCTATGCTGCTGGTACGTGCCAGGCGCGCCTCGGCCTCTTTCTGCTCACTGTTGTAGTTGCTTACGCCTACGCTGCCACTCAGGATCAGGTTGGTCTGGTTGGGCAGCACCTGAAACTCCGCCCCCCCGCCCTGGCTATACCAGCGGTAGGAGGTAGGGAAGTTGTAGTCCACCTGATCTTGCTGCCGGAAGCCGGATAGGCTGAGCCGGTTGGCCCCATTGCCCAGGGTTAGCTTGCCGTACAGATCGAGAAAGCTGAAGGGTAGCCCGATGGTATCGTTGGTATAGCGATAGGGCTGGCCTGCCTGCGACACACGGTCCAGGTAGAGTGTTCGGGCAGAGAGCAGGTAGCTCACGGTGCCCAAGCCACCTTGCCCGGCCCTGCGGCCCCCAATAGGCCCCTCCACCAGTAGGCCACTGCTGATGCTGTTCAGGTTGAGCTTGGCCTTGTGCTGCCGGAAGCTGCCCGACCGGGTGCTGATATCCATTACGCTACTGATACGGCCGCCATAGCGCGCCGGAAAGCCGGCCGAGTATACTTGTACGTCTTGCAGCACCTCGGTGTCGAATACGCTGAAAAGCCCAAGGCTGTGAAAGGGGTTGTAGATCTGGTTTCCGTCTAGCAGGGCCAGGTTCTGCACTGGTGTGCCCCCCCGAATGTACAGCTGCCCGCCCTGGTCGCCGGTAAAGACCACCCCGGGCACCACCTGCAGGTACTGGCTTAGGTCTGGCAGACCCAGCGAGGGCAGGCGCTGTATGTCCTTGGCCTCAATCCTTACCAGCCCGATATCTGGCCTGTTGCGGTCTATTTTCTGCCCGGCCTGTACCTCTATGCTCTCCAGCGAGTAGGGGGTTAGGTAGAGTGAGCTTGTGCGGATTTCGCCATTGGCGAGCGTAAGAGACTGCTGTAGGGTATCGTAGCCGAAAAACAGCACCTGTAGGGTGAAGCTGCCATTGGGCAGCTTATCGATGGAAAAAATACCCTCGGTGTTCGTATAGGTGCCGCGCTGCTGCTCCACGATCAGTACGGCGGCACCTGCTACAGGTTGTCCTTCCTCGTCGAACACCGTGCCCCGGATGGTGTTCTGGCCCCAGGCACTTGTGTACAGGCAGCCCAGCAGCAGCAGCAGAAACAGGCGGATGGCAGGGTACATGGCCGAAGATAGAGAATACCCTACCTCCGGCTGCGCTCGGCTCCTGTTTTCATCAATACTTCACAGAGCCGAGGGCGTTTTTTTTTTCGATTGGTATGGGCTAAAACTTGATGCGGTACTCTATTTTGGGTGCCAGGTTTTCGCCCAGGCTGGGCCGTGCATAGGGCCCCAGGCGCAGGTATAGGCCAAAGCCCAGAAACTGCAGGGTGGGTGCCAGCTTTAGCAGGGGGCGTGGCAGCAGGTTGATCAGCGCAATACCGGCTTCGTGAAAGCCCAGCTCGGGCACCACAGCTGCCAGGCCCGTGGGCTGCCCGGGGCAGGAGCGCAGCAGGCCCCAGCCCGTGTTGTACACCAGCCGCGCATCGGGGTTGTAGCGCCGGCCCGGAAATACGCGGTTCAGCAGGTGCAGGTGCAGGTGGCCTGTGGCGTAGTGGTCGGCCACAAAGTCGTTGAAAAACATGGTGTTGAAGGCATAGCCCTCGGCAATAAAGTTGGGCTCGCCGTTGGCGTGGTAGTGGTACAGCTTGGGGTAGGGCAGCTCGCCCTGCAGGCTGCCTGCATTCAGCTGGTAGTCCATCCGTAGCCATCCGCTCAGGGGTAGCTGCTGGCTTAGGGTAGCCTCCAGCTTCAGGTACCCCAGGCTGCTGCCCAGCACGCCAGCCAGCCCCTGTATGTAGCGCCCCTGTAGCACCGGCCAGTGTGTGCCCAGGCTGATGCGCTTGCGCCCCTCCTTTCGGAATCGCTCGCCGGGTGCCCAGCGGATCTCCAGCTGGACCTCGCTAAACCGGAATCGGTTCTGTTCCTTGTACCGATAGGTGTAGGCGGGCTGTAGCTCCTCCTGCATTAGCCCAATGCGATGACTCACGTTGCGCAGGCTGAGAAAGTGCAGGGCTAGCTGGTGCCGCTTGACGTAGTCCATCACGGACATAAACAGCATACGGCTGCTGCGGTATACATGGGGCCGCTCATGCAGCACCCGCCGCTCGGGCAGCATCAGGTAGTTGCCACCTGTTACAATCAGGTCGTTGTCATAGTGGTAGGCAAGGCGGAAGCGCGGGTCTGTAAACGGGTGCAGCTGTAGGCCGCCGCCATACTTCCAGCGGGTATCGCCCGTGCCATAGCCGGCCCAGGCCTCCAGGGTATAGGCGGGGCTCCAGGCTTCGTTGGTCAGCAGGCCCAGGCCGAAGCGGCTGTCTTCTACCCGGTTTAGTGTATACACCCGCCGCAGGTCTAGGTACAGCGGCCCGAAGGCCATGTAGCCCAGGCGCAGGGCGTCTATCTGGCGCACCACCCAGGTCACGGGGGTTCGGCTCAGCAGGCTGTCTATGGTCTGGTAGGTGGTGCTGTCTTTGGTAGCCAGGGGCTCGCGGCGGCGCTGCTGCCAGTATTGTGGGTTGCGCCGGCCTGCTTCAGACTCCAGCTCCAGTGATATGGCCTCATAGTCCAGGCTTGTATCGGGCTCGAACCGGATGTGCGAGAGGTAGGTACGGGCCTGTAGCTGAAAGTACTTGCTGGGGTCGTTCTCCCGCTTGTTTAGCACAAACAGCAGCTCGGTGTGCAGCTGCTGGGGGAACCAGCGCCCCTGTATACGCTCGTGCTGCTGCCTAAGCTCGAAGGCTACCAGGGTGGGCACGTCCTGCTCCACCTCGCCCCGGGCGGTTATAGACTGTAGGGCGTATCCGTCCGTATGAATACGCATCTCTCCCTCCAGCCCGGCTGTGGCGGCCTGTGTGGGCTGGTAGTGGATGACATACAGGGTGTCTGGCCCGTCGTACAGGGTGTCTGCCAGCCGGTATTGATAGCGCCGCAGGCCCGAAAAGGCCAGGGGGCTGATGTAGGGCCGGTCCAGAATGCGCACCCAGTCGGTGTAGAAACTGATGTCTTGTATCTCCGTAGGAGAGAGGGGGATGGCTATGCCCTTCAGGCCGCTCACCTGGCTGCCTGTTATCTTCTCGTAGTCGCGGTTTGGGTAGATGAAGTGCCGCTCGGTGGCGGTCTCCCACACCAGCAGGTCGCTGAGCTGCATCAGGCTATCCCCCTGGCGGCTTAGCCGCATCTGGGGGCCGGGCCGGATGTTGATCTTGGTATAGCTGTCGTAGTTAAAGGCGGGCATCAGCCGTGGGTGGTGCTTGTTTCGGTGCCCTATGGCCTGCTCCACAATGCGTAGGGCGGGGTTTGGCCCGGCTTGTACCTGTATGGCCTCCAGCTCCAGGCTCTCGGGCTGCAGGCGGAGGAACACCGTATCAGTGGGAAATGGCGCGTATAGCGTATCCGACCGGTAGCCCAGGTAGCTGAACACTACCGCATCTGGCAGGCTGGGCAGGCGGAGTGTGAAGTAGCCGTCTACATCCGTGCTGTTTCCGGCCTCGTTGGGTAGTGTCTTGATGATGGCAAAGGCGAGCGGCTCCAGGGTTTCGGCATCTTGCACACGCCCGGCCAGGGTATAGGGCTGCGCCCGGCTGCCGGATAAAAGCTGTAGCACCGCCAGCACCCACAGCCCGTGCAGGGCCAGGCTGCGCCGTATGGCGCGGGTGTGCCTTGCACGGGGATATACAGGTGGCAGCAGCATAGGGGGGCAAAGGTCGGTATTTCTGCCCGCAACCTCTGTGCCATACTGTGCCCGGATGGTGTATGCATCCGGATTTTCTTTTTGCGGGCTGGCCTGCCAAGCGCTTTTCAGATGGCGTTTAGCCTGAGCAGTACCTCCTGGCGCAGCTGCTCAAAGGCAGCCCGGGTAGAGCCCTTATAGCGCTCGTCCTGCTGTATACGCTGTACCAGCACCGAGTCTACAATAAACTCTGCCCGGTAGTGGGTGGCGTGTGGCCCATCGTGCAGCTGCACACACACGCACTCATAGGCATTCAGCAGGCAATACTGGCGCGAGGTGTAGGGGCTATTGTACTGGTAGTATTGGATCATGGTGTTCGTATCTTCGTAAGTATTTGTTCTGGAGCAGAATAGGTCTGTTGTACTCATGAATGAGGCTAAAGACAGATTTTGTTTTCAAAAGTAAAGAAAAAAGGAGAAATCGAAAACAATAACGCGAAATTTTGAGTACAAAAATCGAGGATTCGTGGTTGGCGATTGGCCAGCGCCTGGGGCAGTGCCGCAGGCAGCTGGGGCTAAGCCAGGCGCAGCTGGCAGAGCTTACGGGTTTTTCGCGCACCTACCTGGCGTACATTGAGCAGGGGCGCAGGGCGCTCACAATCGAGGTGCTACAGGCCCTGGGTGCCCGCTGCGGCTGTTCGGCAGACTTCTTGCTGCATGGCCGGGGTCTGCCTTTCTGGCCCGTAGCCCCCGGGGGTGGGGTGTGGCAGGTGGAAGAGTCGCCGGTACCCTATGGCTCATCCGCTCCCGTGCCATCCTCCCTTCCATCCACGCCTCCACCCGTGCAGGATGTGCAGGCCCAAACCCAAGCCCAGCGTATTGAACAACTGGAGAAGCAAGTGGCCGAGATACTTAGAATCCTGAACGAAGCGCGGCCCTAGCCCATTTACACCGCCACATCCGGATCTTTCTCGCCGTACTCTGCCGGGGGCACATAGGGGGGCAGGGGCTGGCCCGGCACCAGGCTGTCTGGCACAGCTCCGTCTGCCGGGGCTGTTGTCCCATCCTTTTTCGGCAGGGGGCTTCTTTCTTGTCTAGCTCCCCCCTCGCAGGCTGCCAGGCCCAGCACACAGCCAGCCAGCAGGAGGGCGGCACACAGGATAGCGCGTAACCGGATCATTGCCATGCGCGAAGATACAGCGGCTTTGGCTCAGTATCGCCGCACTTTATGATCGGCTGGCTTGGTGGCCCTGCCATCTTTACGGTATCTTTGCCGCATGATCTACGACCTGGCCGTTGTGGGCGCCGGAGCGGTGGGCCTGGCTACCGCCTATCAGTTCCAGCGGGCCTGGCCCGAGCTGAAGATAGCTGTGCTAGACAAGGAGCCGCGTGTATCGGCCCATCAAACTGGGCACAACAGCGGGGTTATCCATGCCGGAACCTACTACAAGCCCGGCAGCTACAAGGCCCAGCTGAGCGTGCGGGGCCGCACTCAGCTCATCGACTTCTGCGCGCAGCACGGGGTGGCCTACGACATCTGTGGAAAGATCATCGTGGCGACGGAGGAGGAAGAACTGCCCCGCCTGCACAAGATATATGCTACCGGCCAGGAGAATGGACTGACAGACATACGCCTGCTGGATGCACAGGAGATACGCGCCCGCGAGCCCTACTGCCAGGGCCTGCAGGCGGTAGAGGTGCCCTACGAGGGCATTGTAGACTTTCCGGGTATGTGCGAGGCCTTGGCCGCCGAGCTGTGCCGCCTGAACCCCCGGAGCACGGTGCTGAAAGACCAGGAAGTGGTGGGCCTGCAGCGCAGCGGCGACCTCTCCCTCATCCAGACGCCCCAGGGCACGCTGCGGGCACGCTGGCTGATTGGCTGCGCCGGCCTGCAGGCCGACCGCCTGGCACGCCTGGATGGCCTGCAGCCCCGAACGCGCATTGTAGGCTTTCGCGGCGACTACTATGACCTAACCCCCCAGGGCCTGCACAAGGTAAAGCACCTGATCTACCCCGTGCCCAACCCGGCCTTCCCCTTCCTGGGTGTGCACTTTACACGCATGGCGCTGGGGGGTGTAGAGTGCGGGCCCAATGCCGTTTTCGTGTTCAAGCGCGAAGGATATGGCAAGACGGACTTTGATGCCCGCGATACCCTGGATGCCCTGAGCTACCGCGGCACCTGGGCTCTATTTGCCCGGCACTGGCGCTTTGGCCTGGCCGAGTATCGCCGTGCCTTCAGCAAGCGCCGCTTTCTGCGCCAGCTGCAGCGGCTCATCCCCAGCCTGACGATGGAGGACCTAACCCCAGGCCGATCGGGCGTGCGGGCCATGGCCCTGGGGCCGGATGGCCAGATGGTAGAAGACTTTGCCTGGGAAACCCACCTAAACGCGGTGCATGTGCTCAGCGCACCCAGCCCGGCGGCCAGCGCCTGCCTGGCTATTGGCGAGGAAATACGCGACAAAATGGAGCGCGAACTATGGAACTAGGCCACCGAGACATACAGCTGCTGTACGGCCCCCGTCTGTGGCGGCTACACGCATTGCCCGGGCAGGTGGCAGCCACGGCAGCGCCAGAGGCCACTACACCCACCCCGCCAGCTGCCGAGTATGCACCAGAGCCTTCTGCCCTGCCCCCGGCTGAGAGCCCCCCAGCCCCGGCTGCCTGGGCGCAGCCCGCAGATACCCGCATTAGCCTGGTACTGCCCACCCAGCCCCTGGCCCCCGCCGAGCGCCAGCTGCTGATAGACCTGCTAGCCGCCCTGGGCCTAGCCCCCAGGCAGGCTGTACTAAAGCAAGATCTCCCTACGGAAATGAGCCTGGCCGCCGCGCCTACAGAAATAGTCCTTATTTTCGGCCACCCAACTGCACCCCCTGTGCCCCACAAGCAATGCATTGCCCTGCCCGGCCTACAGCAGATGCTGGCCCAGATAGACCAAAAGAAACTGGCCTGGCAGCTGCTGAAACCCCTGAAGGACCGCCTATGAGCGACCCCTATAGTTGTACGCCCCCGAACCCTGATACAGGCAGGCCATGATGATGTTGGTAGCCCTGCTGCTGCTGCTGCTCAACGCCTTCTTTGTAGCCGCAGAGTTTGCCCTGGTGAAGGTGCGCGCCACCCAGCTGGCGGGCCTCATCAAGGAGGGGAACCGAAATGCCGGTGTGGCCGGGCACATTATCCGCCACATAGACCCCTACCTGAGTGCTACCCAGCTGGGCATCACCCTGGCTAGCCTGGGCCTGGGCTGGGTGGGCGAGCCCGCCATTGCCCAGCTGCTAATACCCTTCTTCCAGTGGATGAACGTGCACGACCCCGTGGTGTTGCATAATTCGGCCCTCATTGTGGGCTTTATCCTCATCAGTTTCTTGCACATTGTCATCGGCGAGATTGCGCCCAAGAGCCTGGCCCTGGCCCGCCCGGTGGCCACCAGCCTCTTTGTGGCCATCCCCATGCGGCTGTGCTACTTTGTGTTTTACCCCTTCCTGGTCCTGCTGAATGGGGCCAGCAACCTGCTGCTGCGTACCATGGGCGTTAAAAACGTGGGTGGCGGGCATACCCTCACCATCTCTGCCGAGGAGCTGGAGGAAATAACCGCCGAGTCTACCCGCCAGGGCGTGCTTACCGAGAGCCAGGGCGAGATGCTGAGCAACGTATTCATCTTCCCCGAGCTGACGGTGCGCGAGGTGATGGTGCCACACAACCGCGTGTTCTATATCGACCCCGAGAAGACCCCGGACCTCCGCGAGGTTTTCGACCTCTTTATGGAGGCAGGCCGCAGCCGTGCCCCCCTGATAGCAGGTAGCCTGGACAAGATACTGGGCGTGGTGCATGTAAAGGATGTTGCCCTGGCGATTGTAAAGACACAGGCCCCACAGCAGCTGACAGAGATGATGCGTAGCCCCGTGTTTGTGCCAGAAAATATGCTGGCCCAGCGCGTGCTCTTCGAGCTGCGCGAAAACCGAAACCACATGGCCATTGTGGTGGATGAGTATGGTGGCACCAGCGGCATTGTTACCATGGAAGACATCCTGGAAGAACTGGTGGGCGAAATACAGGATGAATTTGACAGCGAAACGGCAGCCATCCAGCAGACAGAGCATGGCTATGTAATAGACGGCCTGGTAAGCCTGGTAGACCTGGAGCGGGCCCTGGACATTGAGTTTGAAGACACCTACGCCGACACCATAAACGGCTATGCCCTGGAGCAACTGAGAGACATACCCAACCCGGGCGACACCTTTCAGCTAGCCGACTGGCGCTTCCGCGTACTGACCATGGAAGGCCTGCGCATAGGCAAGCTGGAAGCACGACAGCAAGGCCGCTAGGAACGGGCCGTAGCCCCCCCTACACCGGCCAGATGGCGGGAATTGTGTAACTTCCAGCCCTGATTATGCTGGTAACCAACAACGCACAGATCCGGGAAATAGACCGGATCATGATGGAGGAGTACGCCTATCCGGGCCTGCTGCTGATGGAAACAGCGGGCCGAAAGGCCGCCGAGCACCTGCTGGCAGACTACCCGGCAGCACAGCGCTTCCTGCTGCTATGCGGGCCAGGCAATAATGGGGGCGATGGCTTTGTAACGGCACGCCACCTGCATCATGCGCAGCGGGAAGTGTGGGTGGTGTACACACGCACAGGCACCCAGTACGAGGGCGATGCCGCCACGCAGTTCCGCATCCTGGAGCGGGCAGGCATCGGCCACACCTACTACACAGACGACCTGAAGCCTGAGCTGGAAGCCTGGCTGAAGGACGAAGTCCCCGCTGTGGTGGTGGATGCCCTGCTGGGCACGGGCATACGCCAGGCACTAACGGAGCCTATATCCGGGCTAATCGACTTCCTTCGCACCGAAAATGAACACCACCCGGTGGTGGCCCTGGACGTACCCTCGGGCCTGCTGGGCGATACGGGCGCGCTGCTAAATGAACCCCTGCGCTGCGCCCACACCTATGCCCTGGCCCTGCCCAAGATATGCCACTACGTAATGCCTGCGGCCAACTACTGCGGGCAGATACACGTGCTAGACCTGGAGATCTACCCCTCTGTGCTGGATCGGCTGGGTATCAAGTGCCGCCTGATGAACGACGGGCTTATCCAGGAGTGGTATAGGCCCCGCAGCGAAAACACCCACAAGGGCACTTATGGGCATGTGCTGCTGGCAGGGGGTAGCAAGGGGAAGGCAGGGGCTATAGGCCTGAGTGCACAGGCGGCCCTGGAGATAGGGGCCGGACTGGTAACCGCCTTCTTGCCCGGCAGCATCACCACCGCCTTTCACCGTGCGGGTATGGAGCACATGTCCATCCCCTACGGTACCGACCAGGTGCATCACCTGAATGGAACCGCCGGAGAGGTGTTTGCCAGCTACCTGGAGGATAAATCGGCCCTGCTGCTGGGCCCTGGCCTGGGGCACAATACGGACACGGTAGACTTTATGCGCGAGGCGCTTCCGCACCTCCGGCTGCCTACCGTGCTGGATGCCGATGCGCTGAACATCCTGGGCGGGGAGCCCGACCTGTGGAAGATAATTGCCGACCTGCAGGGCGATAAGGCGTTCTTCGTCCTTACCCCCCACCCGGGCGAGATGGCACGCCTGCTGGGTGTTTCTACCGAGGAAGTACAGGCCCGCCGCTTTGAGCACGCCATCAAGCTGGCCCAGCTGCGAAAGGTAATTGTGGTGCTAAAGGGCAGCCATACCCTGGTGGCCGCCCCCAATGGGACCACCTACCTATGCACGGCCGGTAATGCCGGTATGGCCACAGCCGGCGCGGGCGACGTGCTGGCCGGTGCCATAGCCGGGCTGATGAGCCAGGGCTACAATGCCCTGAAGGCCGCCACCATGGCCGTATACCTGCACGCCCGGGCGGGCGATGCCCTGGCCCAAAGCCTGGGCGAAGAGGGCATAACGGCCGGTAAGATCAGCAGTGCCCTGAGTCCAATCCTGAAGCAGGCGGTAGCGGGTGCCACGGGCTAGCTACTTCTCTATGGGGCGCGCCTGCGGCTGGGGGCTCTGGGGGGGCTCGCTGTTTTGGCTGGCCTTGGCCCTGCTGCCAGCCTGGGTGGTGCCCGCCCTGGCCTATGCCCTGCACCCTGGCCCCACTGTGCAGCAGCTGCTGGCACACTACTGGGCTCCGGCTCGTATGGTCGAGATCCGGCTCCTTCTGCTGGGTGCGGCTCTGGCTTGGGCCGCCCTGGCCTGGCTCTACGGCCGCTACCGCCCTGGCTGGGCAAGCCTCCGCCTGGTCTGGCCCCCGCTGGATGTAGTTACCCTGGGCTTTGTGGGGGTTTCGGCCCTGCGGATCTACTGGGCCTACACCCTGCCTATCACCTACGACGAAGCATACAGCTATTTGAACTTCAGTGCCCATGGCCCCCATGTGGCTCTTTTCTACTACGCAGGCACCAATAATCACCCCCTCTTCAATGCCCTGAATAGCCTGACCGCAGGCCTGGGCCTACGGCTGCTGCCCACGCTGCTGGGCCTGGCCCTGCTGTGGGTGGGTGTGCGGCAGCTACGCCGCTGGTGGGGCACACCCGCTGCCCTGCTGGCCCTACTGGTGCTGGCTGCTGCCCCACTGCTCACCTTTTACGGCATCCTGGCCCGGGGCTACGGCCTACAGCTGCTGGCCCTGGTGCTGGCCACAGGCCACTGGCAGCAGCTTGTAGCCCGTGGCCTACCAGCAGGGCATGTGGTGCGGCAGCACGGGGCTTTTTTGGGCTGGTGCACGGTGGCCCTGGTGACCCTGCCCACGGCGGTCTTTCCGCTGGCGGGCTTCTATGTAGCCTGGGGCGTGCTGGTGGCCCGGGCTGTGGCCGCGCCTGCGCCGTGGCTGCGCAGCATGGGGGCCCTGGCCCTGCTGGGCTGCGCGTACTATCTTCCGCTCTTTGCGTTCAATGGCCTGGGCGGCCTGCTGGGCACCGGCACGCTGGTAGATCAGCAGGCGGCTTTCTCGCTGCTCGCGCTGGCAGGCCAGGTGCCGGCGGTGTGGCAGCAGTTTGTGGAGCTGGGCCCCTACAGCTATCTGCTGGGCCTACTGCTGGCAGGCCTGGGGCTACGCTACGCCGGGCACCCCATTATGCTGCTGGCCGCGCTGCAGCTGCAGCTTTGGTTTCCGCTCTTTGCCCTCCTGGGCCTGCTGCCCTTTGAGCGCATCTTGCTTTATCAGCTGTGGTTCTCGGCCCTCATTGGGGCCTTTGTGCTACACCGGCTCGGGCGGCTTGGCCCGCCGGTTTTTGCCCACCTAGTCTTGCTCCTGGCGCTGCTTTGGGCCTCCTGGCAGCTTTATCGCTTTCCGCAGCTGTTTCGGCGCAGTTACCCGGAGCCCTACGAGGCACAGCTATTCCTCCAGCGCCATGCGCAGTATCCGGCCCCCTATTTCAGCTCAGACGCGTACTACCACCTGCTGAAACTGGAGGAGCTGCCAGGCCTGCTGCCCCAGCGCAGCTGGCCCCAGGTGGCCTACACCCAGGCCCGCACGCTTATCGTCTCTCGGGATGAGCCGCTGGCGCTAATTCCCCCTGTCTTCCGGCTGGTGTATCAAACGGGTGATCTGCAGGTATACGTGCGTTGGCCGGGTGCCGCTGGCACACACACCTCTGCCCCTTCGCGTCCTACTCAAACACCTGGCCACTGAAGGCCTCGCGCGTGGGCACCTGCACCTGGATAAAATCGTGTTTGGCTGCGCGGTGGCAGCTGTTGCAGCCGGTGAGCAGGGCCTGGTAGTGGCGGGCAAAGTCGGGCAGGTCCTTCTGCGCTACCACAAGCCGCATTTGCTTTAGGGTGGGGCTCAGGTGCTGGCGCATCAGCTGGCTGATGTTTTGCCCGTCTTCCATCAGCTCGGCTTCCAGCACCTTCTCCTCGGTTTCCTCCAGCTCGTGCAGGTAGAAGGATGCCAGCTGCTGATTGCCCGCCGTTCCGCTCCAGTGCAGTTTCTGTGCATAGTGGTGCAGCTGCTGCATGTATACAGCCAGCTCCACCTCCGGCTCCAGCAGGGCTTCGGTCTGCTGGTCCAGGTGGTGCCGCAGCTGCCATAGCTGGATAGCTGCCCACAGGGCCAGCAGCAGGGCTACTGTAGCTATCAGGGGTACAAAGTGCCTGGAGAAATTCATGCGGAACCTAAGTTTTGTGCTAAAATCCGAAAAAAGTCGGGCAATCACCACCCACCCCTGTTCCTGGAACGCAAAGGGCCTCCCGTATGAGGAGGCCCTTGTTATATCAAGACTGGATTGCCCGCGTGCTACAGGGCTTTCTCCAGCAGCCCAAAGGCTACGCGGATTTTCTCCACATAGTCCAGCTCTTCCCAGGGGAAGAGCTTCACTTTCTTGCGTGCTTTGGTGAAGGTTTCGCTGCGCTTTCCGCCCTGCTCCTGTATCTCTACCGTATTCATCTCCACTTCCACCTCTTGGCACATGCGGCCCATGTGGCCGTAGGCCGCAGAGTTGCGGTAGATGGGGTTCAGCAGCTGCAGGCGCTCTACGATGGCTTTTGGGCGCATGTCGAAGAGTTCGCGCACTTTTTCGGCTATTTGTCCGTCGGTCAGGCTCACCTTACCGGTGCCGTAGGTGTTTACGTTGATGGACACCGGCTGGGCTACGCCAATGGCGTAGGCCACCTGCACCAGGATCTCGTCGGCCACACCTGCTGCCACCAGGTTTTTAGCAATATGGCGGGTGGCATAGGCGGCGCTGCGGTCTACCTTGCTGGGGTCTTTTCCGCTGAAGGCACCGCCGCCGTGGGCACCCTTGCCGCCGTAGGTGTCTACAATGATCTTGCGCCCGGTCAGCCCGGCATCGCCGTGTGGGCCGCCGATTACAAATTTGCCGGTCGGGTTGATGTGAAACTTGGTGTTGCTATCTATCAGCTCGGCGGGTATTACGCGTGGGATGAGGATGTTGCGTACGTCTTCAGTTATCTTCTTGTGCATTTCTGCATCGGCGGCAAACTCATCGTGCTGGGTACTGATCACAATGGCCTCTACGCGCTCGGGCTTCCCTTCATCCGAGTACTGGATGCTCACCTGGCTTTTGGCATCGGGGCGCAGGTAGGGCATCAGCTTGCCTTCCTTGCGGATCTTGGCCAGCTCGTGCACCAGGCGGTGGCTGAAGGCCAGAGCCATGGGCATATACTCGGGGGTTTCGTTGGTGGCGTAGCCAAACATCATGCCCTGGTCGCCCGCTCCCTGGTCCTTGTTCAGGTTTTCGGCCTCATTTACGCCTCGGGCTATGTCGGGGCTCTGCTCGTGTATGGCATTCAGTACGCCGCAGCTATGCGAGTCGAACATGTACTCGCCCTTGGTATAGCCTATCTCTTCGATCGTTTTTCGCACGATCTTCTGTATGTCCACATTCGCGCGGGTGGAGATTTCTCCGCCTACTACCACCAGGCCTGTGGTTACAAAAGTTTCGCAGGCCACACGGCTGTGGGCATCCTGGGTAAGCATGGCATCCAGGATGGCATCGGAGATTTGGTCGGCCACTTTATCCGGGTGTCCCTCGGATACAGATTCGGAGGTGAAAAGATAAGACATGTGTTTTTTTCTTTTTAGGGGTATAGGGGCATAGGTAAGGTTGCGCAAATCTCTGTATTTTACAGCAGATAGGCAAAAAATGGTTTGTTTTGCGCCCCGATCCCATGCGCAAGAAGCGAGTCCGATTTGAAGATTTTGCCCGGTTGCCCAACTGCATTGCCGAGCCACTGAACCAGGACTGGGGATCGTACTTTGCTCAGGCGGAGCAGCCCCTGTGGCTGGAGCTAGCTGCGGGCAAGGCGTATTTTTCGGTAGAGCTGGCCCGGCTACGCCCGGAGCGCAATGTGCTGGCGCTGGACACCAAGCGGGAACGCCTGTACATGGGGGCGCAGCGGGCCCTGGATTCGGGCCTGCGCAACCTGGCTTTTGTGTGGACAGACATCTACATCCTGGACCGCATCCTGCCGCCGCAGTCCGTGGCTGGTATCTGGATCACTTTCCCCGACCCCTTCCCCAAGGAGCGGCATGCACCGCGCCGGCTTACCTCGCCCTACTTTCTCGCCCTATACCGGCAGGTGGCGCGGCCGGGTGCCCACTTGCACTTCAAGACCGACGACGCGCCGCTTTTCGACTACTCGCTACAGACCCTGGCAGACGCGGGCTACAGGCTACAGGCCAGCACGCGCGACCTCTACCGCTCTGATCTACTGGACGAGCTGACGGGTATCCCCACGCCTTTTGAGGAGCGCTGGCGGGCCGAGGGCAAGCCAATTAACTACCTGTGTGCCCAGATACCCCGCTAACCACAGCTGGGCCGATGCCTACGCCACCGGCGGTACCGCTTCTGGCCGAAGCCGAGCCTGAAAGGCGGGCACGTGGCGCACATGGCGGGCAAAGAGGTTGTACCGGATGATGCAGTATAGCGCCCGGAAGGCATCTTTCATCCCTATTTTCTTCCCCTCCTCATAGGTGCGGCCATAGTAGCTAATGCCTACCTCGTAGATACGGATGCCCTGCACCCGTGCCACCCGGGCAGTTACCTCGGGCTCAAAGCCGAAGCGCTTCTCCCTGAGCGGCAGTGCCTGTATCACCTCGGCACGGAATAGCTTGTAGCAGGTTTCCATGTCGGTCAGGTTCAGGTTGGTAAACATGTTCGAGGCAAAAGTGAGCATCCGGTTGCCGATGCTGTGCCAAAAGAACAGGATCCGGTGTGGGTTTCCGCCCATAAAGCGGCTGCCGTATACCACATCCGCGCTCCCCTCCATGATGGGTTTTAACAGCTTGTTATACTCCCTGGGGTCATACTCCAGGTCGGCATCCTGTATCAGCACCAGCTGGCCCTGCGCCTGGCGGATGCCCGTGTGTAGCGCTGCCCCTTTCCCCTGGTTTACCGCATGCTTGTAGTAGCTAATGGGTAGATCGGGGTTTTGTGCCTGGTAGGCACGCACCGCCTCTTCTGTGTTGTCGCGGCTACAGTCGTTCACCAGGATCACCTCTTTCTGCAGGCCCCAGCCTAGTTCCACGGCCTTGATGCGGTCCAGAATCAGGTGGATGGTGGGCCCCTCATTGTAGGCAGGGATCACGATGGAAAGGGTGCGTATGTAGCGGCTGTCGATAATCATGGTAGAAATAGGCAAACAGAATATCAAGCCAAAGATAGGAAGCAGGCCTTACTCGCAATAACGTATTCGTGCAGGGTGTGCAGGGTCGCGGGTGGGCGCAGTAGTAAATCACGGATTTTTTGTTGCCCGCACGCTAGAACCATTACATTTTAATAAATTGCGTGCTTATTGGCCTGCATTCCTGGCCAGTGGTGTTTTTAGAGTGAAACCATTACGCGTATTTGAAATATGAGTGCGAAAAAGAAGGAGGAGGGTACTAAAACCCTGGAGAAATCAGCGCCCAAGGTAGGGAAGATTGACTTTAGCAATCCCTATGAGTCCATGCTGGCTCGCTTCAATGCAGCGGCAGACATCCTTAAGTTGAGCGATCGGGAGCGTGCCATTCTGGCTTCGCCCGAGAAAATTGTACAGGTGAGCCTGCCTGTTGTGATGGACGATGGCACTACCAAGGTGTTTGAGGGCTATCGGGTTATCCATTCCACAGCCATGGGCCCCAGCAAGGGTGGCATTCGCTATGCCATGGAGGTGCACCAGGATGAGGTGAAAGCCCTGGCTGCCTGGATGAGCTGGAAGTGTGCCGTGGTAAACATCCCCTACGGTGGCGGTAAGGGTGGCATAAAGTGTGATAGCCGTAGCATGAGTGTGGACGAGAAGGAGCGCCTGACGCGTGCCTACACAGCTGCCATGAGCGAGGTATTTGGCCCCGACCTGGACATCCCGGCACCGGACATGGGTACAGACCCCAATGTGATGGCCTGGATTGTGGACGAGTATGCCCGCATGAACAACAACAACTACATCCCCGCTGTAGTAACCGGCAAGCCCCTGAGCCTGGGCGGTAGCAAGGGGCGCACAGCTGCCACGGGCCGTAGTGTGATGACCACCTGCATGCAGGCCCTGGAGAAACTGAAGATGGACCCCAAAAAATCCACTGTAGCCGTACAGGGATTTGGCAACGTGGGGAGCTATGCAGCCCTGCTGCTGCATGAGAAGGGACTGAAAGTAGTGGCTATATCCGACCATAAGGGTGCCTACTACAACAAGAAAGGATTCGACCTGAACCAGATCTTTGCCAAGCACGACCTGACCGCCACCACCATAGACAGCTGGATAGGTGAGTATGGCAAGGACGTAGAGCGCATCAGCAACGAGGAGCTGCTGGAGCTGGACGTAGACGTGCTGGCACCCTGCGCCATCGAGAACGTAATTACCACCACCAATGCCGCCAGCATTAAGGCCAAGCTGATCGTGGAAGGTGCTAACGGCCCGGTGAGCGCCGATGCGGATGCTGTTCTGCAGGAAAAGAACATCATGATCGTGCCAGACATTGTGGCCAATGCAGGTGGGGTAACGGTTTCCTACTTCGAGTGGGTACAGAACCGCCGCGGACACTACTATACCGAGGATGAGGTGAACGACCGTGCCGACAAGATCATCAAGGATGCCTTCGACAGCGTGTTCGAGATGAGCCGTAGCAAGAAGGTGGGTATGCGCCTGGCCGCCTATCTGGTAGCCGTAAATCGGGTGGCAGAGGCCGTACGCCTGAAAGGTAAGTACTAAGCCGCTGATCCGAACCCGGGATCTCTACCCGGCCTAAAGGAGAAAGTAGGCCCTGTAGCACCGCTACAGGGCTTTTTTGTGGCGATACCTCTTGTGGTACGCGTGCCTTAATCTGGCGATATGCCTACAGTTTTCGTGCCCGCGCATACCCCGCTTTTACTGGCAGGCGCACAAAAAAGGGGGCCCTGCACAAGGGCCCCCTTTTGGTATCTTGTTTTCTGCTGCTCCGTTACACTTCCCGCTTGGGGTCAAATGCCTCCAGATAGTCGGCCACCCGGCGTACAAAGGCACCGCCCAGCGAGCCATCTATCACCCGGTGGTCATAGCTGTGGCTCAGGAACATCATATGCCTTATGGCGATTACATCTCCGGCCTCTGTTTCCAGTACTGCCGGCTTCTTGCGTATGGCCCCCACAGCCAAGATGGCACACTGGGGCTGGGGGATAATGGGGGTGCCCATTACATTTCCGAAAGTGCCCACGTTGGACACGGAATACGTGCCATCAGCCAGTTCATCCGGCTTCAGCTTGTTGCTCCGGGCCCGGGTGGTCAGGTCATTCACCGCTGCCGACAGGCCCTGCAGGTTCAGCCGGTCTGCGTTCCGGATTACGGGCACGATCAGGTTGCCACTGGGCAGGGCTGCTGCCATACCCAGGTTGATGTCCTTGCGCACCAGGATCTTATCACCATCTACGGCAATGTTTACCATCGGGTAGTCGCGCAGCGCCTTCGCTACGGCTTCCAGAAAGATGGGTGTGTAGGTAATTTTGGTACCATACTTCTTCTCGAAAGCCCCCTTGTTCCGCTCGCGCCAGTTTACCAGGTTCGTTACATCTGCCTCCACAAAGCTGGTAACGTGGGGGCTGATGTGCTTGGAGTACACCATGTTTTCCGCAATCATCTTGCGCATGCGGTCCATCTCTATGATCTCGTACTCCCCGTTTATGCTCACGGGCTTCTGCTGTATGCTGTAGCCGCCGCCGGTGGCTGCGGGTGCCTGTCCGTTGGTGCGTGTAGGCGGTGTAGCCACAGCCTGGGCCGCAGGCTGGCTACCGCGCTGGGCCACCCAGGCTAGTATGTCTTTCTTGGTAACACGGTTTTCGCGGCCGGTGCCGGGTACGCGGCTCAGCTCTGCCTGGTCTATGCCTTCCTCTCGGGCTATGCTCATCACCAGCGGGCTGTAGAACCGTCCCTCCTGGGTGCTGGCCAGGGCTACCTGTGCTACAGGGCTGGCGGTGGTGTGTGCCACCAGTTGCGTTACCGCAGCTCGGCTACTTGCGTTTTCCTGGCTGGCCACTCCGGCGGTGGGTGTAGCCGGGGCGGGCTTACTCGCTGCAGCCTCTGTCTCTATACGGGCTATTACGGTGCCCACGGCCACCACATCTCCGTCCTTATACAGCGTTTCTACCAGCCGGCCCTCTACGGGGCTCGGCACCTCGCTGTCCACCTTGTCCGTGGCTATCTCCAGCACCGTTTCCTCTTCCTCCACCTTGTCACCTATGCCCTTGCTCCAGCTGATGATGGTGGCCTCCATAATGCTCTCGCCCATTTTGGGCATTACCAGGTCTACTACCGCCATTGTATGAAAATTGTAAAAAAACGTACGTCTTCGCTTGATCGAGCGCTTCTCGGCCTTTTTGCCAAAAGCGTGCAAATATAGGAATAATTCGGGCAGGCATGCCCGGCTTGCCGGTTGGGAGCCAGTGCAGATCTCCCCATGGTCGTAGCTCCAGCATTCTGTGGGAACTCTTTTGCGCTTTGCGTGCTTGAACTTGCTCCACCGTAATTACGCGTAAAATGAAGCATCTCTTGCGCCCCCTCGCTCGTACACTCACCGCCTGCCTCCTGCTGGGGGGGCTGCTTGTTTTTGCCGGTTTTCACTATCTGGCTAGCCAGACCTATGAGATACAGACAGCAGCTGTGCGCATTAGCTTTCGCGGGGCCGATGCGCAGAGCAAGTTTCCCAAGGAGGGGGAACTGCGGGGCCTACAGGGCCGCATCCGCTTTGCGCCAGGCATTCTGGCCGATGCGCAGTTTGAGGTGGAACTGCGGGCGGACTCCGTAGACTTGTACAACGGGCTGATGAACAAGCATGCGACAGGCCAAAACTGGCTGAACGCCGAGGCCTACCCCACCATTACCTACCGGGGCAGCCAGGTGGAAAAACACAAGGAGGGCTATGTGCTGAACGGCACGCTAGACCTGCATGGGGTTAAAAGAGAGATTCCTATTGTCTTTGATTTTCAGGCTGATAGCCAGGGTTCTCCTGCTTTCAAGGGTTACATGGTTGTCAATCGGAACGACTTTGGCATAGGTACACCCGGGGGCAAAGTGGACGACCTGATACGGGTGGATATTCACGTGCCTGTGGTGCCGGGTGCAGCCCGATAGACGTGAACGGTGGTGGTATATGGATAGCTAAACGGCCGCCCGAAGCCGCATCCAGCGCTTGCTGCGCAGGTACAGCCAGGTAGTCAGCACCATACCACCCATATACGCCAGTTCTGCACTCCAGTAGGCCATTAGCCCTGGGCTGTACACCCTAAGCAGGTAAATAGTAAGGCAGTAGGCCGTAATGGTACCCAGCTCGGCAGCCAGGGCAAAGCGTGTAGCCCCGGTGCCGATCACGGCATTCAGGTAAATACCCCCTATTGAAAACAAGAGTAGCCCTATTCCCACCATGTAACCGGGCCCAATGGCCTGCTGGATGAGGGCCGGGTCGCTGGTATAGAGCTGGAAGGTAAGCCGGGGGAAGGCAAAGAGAAAGAGGCTTAGCCCTAGGGCCGCCCACAGGCTCTGCAGGGCTATGCGCCACGCCAGCCTGCCCACGGCAGCCGGGTGGCCTGCCCCTATTACATAGCTTACCAGCGTGCTGGCCGCCGCCTGGAAACCCCAGCTGGGGATCATGAGGGTTAGGTAGGCGGTCTTTACTAGCTCACTGGCTGCCAGGGCGGTTTCGCCCAGCTTTTCAATCTCGTAGGCCAGGTACAGAAAGCCGCCCATGCTAAGCAGGTACTGTAGCATAGTGGGGCCACTCAGGGCCATTAGGCGGCGCAGCAGCCCCGAGTCCAACGCCTCGCGCCGAAAGAGGCCATAGCGCTGCACGTAACCCGCCCTGTACACATGCACCAGCACCAGCAGCCCCCCCAGCGCCTGGGCAATCACCGTACTTAGTGCCGAACCCGCCACCCCCATGGCCGGGAAGCCTGCCAGGCCCAGTACCAGGAACCAGTTCAACACAAAGTTGGACACAGCGGTAAGTAGTGTACTCCACACGATAATCTGATTGTGGCCCACACCCGTATAGAACCCGCGCATCAGGATAGTGAAGAACACAATAGGCAGATCCCACACCCGGATATCCAGGTAGGCTACCGTGTTTAGATAGATGGCCCGGCTCTGCAGGTAGTCTTGCAGGAAGATGGGCATGAGCCAGTAGAGGATGACAAAAGTGAGCAGCGAAAAAAACAGGCTAAGCAGCAGGCCATGGTTTACCACGCTGCCTACGGCCTGCAGGTTGCCCTCGCCCAGGCGCCGGCCCACCATTACCTGTAGGCCGCTACCCAGGCCCAGGCTGACAATAACCAGCAGAAAATACCACAGGTTGGCCATACCCCCGGCTGCTAGCTCCACCTGGCCCAGCCTGCCCAGAAAGGCCGTATCCGTCAGCATCAGCAGGCTCTGGCTCAGGCCTGCCACCATTACCGGGTAGCTAAGCTTCCAGATACTGCGGCGGCTGAGGCTGAGCGAGGGCGTGGTCATCCGGTTTCTTATTGAGCGGGGGGCTGTAAAGATGCGCCAAATTTTGGCTCGATCCAGGGTTTTGCTGTGCGTGGCACCCCTGCGGTGCTTACCTTCGCAGCACACGCACCTTTTATCAGGATTCTGGAACCATGCTGCCCGCACTCCTATCCACGCTGCGCTATACCGAGGCTGAGATACGCGCACGCATAAACGACTCCGGCCCTATCTATGCCGAAACCAATCCGGACCGTTTCATTCTTGAGCCCTTCAATATGGCCAGTGCAGCCGTGTTTTTGCTCGTTGTGCTCTATTGGTACCGTCGGCTTAGACCAGTACGCCAGCAGCAGGCCCTGCTGTGGCGCAGCCTGCCCATCCTGGCCATAGGGGGCGTAGGGGGCACCGTGTACCATGGCTTTCGTAGCCACGACCTCTGGCTGCTAATGGACTGGGTGCCCATTGCCATCCTTACCCTGGGTGCGGCGGTTTACTTCTGGCTGCAGCTTACCCACCGGCCCTGGCTGGTGGGCCTCATCACCCTTGTAGCGTTTGTCACCATTCGGGGGCTTATCTACCTGGTTACCAGAGATATGACCGGGCTGCCCCAGGCCTACGGCATCACCCTGGGCTATACCTTTATGGGTCTGTACATGCTTGTTCCCATCCTGCTGGTGCTCTACCGCACCGGCTGGCGGCATGCGCGCTGGGTGGGCCTGGCCCTGGGTGCTTTTCTGCTTGCCCTGCTTAGCCGGGCACTGGACAACGACCTGGCCCAGCTGCTACCCATGGGCACCCACTTCCTGTGGCACGGCTTTGGGGCCCTGGCTTGCACCCTGCTTATGGCTTTTGTCTTCCGCTATCAGCAGACGCTTAATGCCGTAAAGGGCCGCCGTGTGCACACAGCCCAGTCGGCCTTGCCTGCCTAACGTGCCCCCTCTTCCCATGCGCCCTGTTTCGCACCTGCACCGCTTCTCAATCCTACCCGTATGGCCCTGATCCTGAGCCTGGAGACCGCCACAGAGGTGTGCGCCGTAGCCCTGAGTGATGGCCCACAACTGCTGGGCGAGCTGCGCATACACCAGCCCCAGCGCCATGCCAGCCTGCTCACCCAGCTGGTGGGCCAGCTGACGGCAGACCTGCAACTGCCCCTGCAGCAGCTACAGGCCGTGGCCTGCTGTGCTGGCCCCGGCAGCTATACGGGCCTGCGCATAGGCGTGAGCGCCGCCAAGGGCTATTGCCTGGCACTAGGTATCCCCCTGATCGCGGTGGATAGCCTGCTAAGTGTAGCTGCCCCCCTGCAGCCCCTGGCCCTGCAGCTGGGTGCCTGCCTGCTGCCCATGCTGGATGCCCGCCGTATGGAGGTGTATATGGCCGCCTATGCTGCAGACCTGAGCGTGCTATACCCCCCGGCGGCCGTGGTGGTAGACGAGGCCGTACCCCACACGCTACCCCCAGGCCCGCGCCTATACTGTGGCGACGGCCTGGCCAAGTGCCAGCACCTGCTACAGCGACCCGGCGATCTGTACTTTCCGCAGCAGCTCAGCAGTGCAGCCGGCATGGCCCAGCTGGCCTGGCAGCACTGGCAGGCCCGGCAGTTTGTGCCCCTGCACAGCTATAGCCCCAACTACCTGAAGCCCGTGCGCCTGACCCAACCCGCCGGGGGCCAGCAGCCCACTAGCCCTGCCGAGGAAAACAAGGATTAATCTCCTGTTTTTTGTAAAAACTATTCCGCAACTTTGCCGCTTGTTTAGGATCAGTCTAAATAAGAACAATGGCAGACTGATTCGTCACGCTAAAAAATCATTCGATGAAGGAGTTTCTGATTGTATTCCGCGAGGCCTTTGAGGTGGTGCTCATCCTGGGCATTGTGTACACCGTGCTGTACCGAGAGCAGGCCCTACACAGATACCGCTACGTGCTGCTGGGCGCGCTGGCCGCTGCAGTGGCCAGCCTGCTGGGGGGCTATGCCCTGGCACAGGCCCAGGATAGCCTCGAGGAAACGGGCTTTGCCCCCCTGCTGGAGGCAGTCATCCTTTTCGCATCAGCGGGCATCCTGCTCTATGTGGTGGTGTGGCTGGGCCGCCTGGCCAACCCCGCCCAGCAGATACGCCAGCAGCTGGCGGCTAGCCTGGGTTGGCGGGTACTGTTTGGTATCGCCTTTGTAGCGGTGCTACGCGAGGGCCTGGAGGCCGTGCTCTTCCTGTCGGCAGGCTCCGAGGGGCAGGGCCTTTCCTGGTTGGGCATCCTGCTGGGTTTTGGGCTAGCTTTTGGCCTGGGCTGGCTGCTGTTTGGCGTAGCCAAGCGGCTGCCCCTGCAGCGCATTTTTACCATCTCCAACTTCAGCCTTATTATACTGGCAGCCGGCATGATGGCCTATGGCACGCACGAGCTGGAGGAATTTATGGAGGAAGGCATGGGCATAGAGGAACCCGCGCGTGCTTTTGTGCTAGCCAGCAAGCAGCCCGAGACACCCGAGCTGGCTGCCAGCTCCTGGTACACCTGCAAGGGGGGAACCTGTGTGCATGCCCTGCACGATAAGGGCAGCATCGGCTCGTTTCTCAAAACTTTTCTGGGCTATAACTCCGACCCCAGCTGGATCGAGCTGGGCGTGTGGCTGGCTACGCTCGCCCTGGGCTTCTGGCTGTGGCGGCGCCCCGCAGCACGTGCCGGTGCCTAGCGGCACCGCCTGCTGCCAGGGCCGCCCGGGTGCTGCACGAAAGAATTCACTCAAAAATCTGAGCAATGTCATTTTGTGCCTGTCAGATTTCTTTCAATTTTGCATACTGTTTAGATTTAATCTAAATAAAATTACCTGTTTGTTTTCCACCAATCTCATAAATCGATGAAGTACAAAACGCTCTTCCTGGCCTTGTCGGCCCTGCTGGCTCTATCGGCCTGCAACAGGGACGATGACGACGACAAGCCGGCAGCCCCTGCCCCGGTGTCCACCTACACCTTTTCCGACTTTGAGACGAATACCCAGACCGAACGCCAGCAGGCGGCCAACCTCAAGCAGCTGGTTACCGAGATGCAGAAGGGCCGGACGAGCGGCACCGAGGTGGACTCGGCCCTGCTGGTACAGCTCTACTCCGGCTCCGGAGCCAGCAGCCTGGAGAGCCTGAGCGAGCCGGCCTTTGCCGACAGTGTGAGCAGCTGGATAGCCCGTATGGCCCTTTCGGCAGGCAATACCTACAACCCCGCCACTGCCCCCAGCGGGACTGGCGGCGCACTAGGCGGCTATCTGTTTGATAGATACGGGGTAGAGCCGGAGCAGCTGATAGAGAAAGGTGCTTTTGGCGCTGCCCTCTACTACCGGGTGCTTACCCAGCTGTTTGTAGGTGAGGTAAGCGCAGCGGACATAGACAAGGCCTTTGTATACTATGGGGCCGATCCCAGCTTCCCCAACAACGGAAGCGATAACTTTACCGCCCGCTATGCAGCCCGCAGGGACAATGTCGGCTTTTATACCCGCCTGAAGGCCAGCTTCCTGAACGCCCGGGCTGCAGCCGCGAGCGGAAATGCCACTGCCCTGCAAGCGGCCATCACCGCCATCAAGACCGACTGGGAAGCTACCCTGGCCGCTACGGTCATCAACTATTTGTATGGTACTGCCAGCGGCCTGGCCGCCGCCACTACAGACCCGCAGCGGGCCGCCGCCTGGCACAGCTGGTCCGAGGGGGTGGGCTTCCTGTATGGCCTGCGGGCCCTGCCGGCTGCACAGCGCAGGCTGACCAATGCCCAGCTGGACGACATTATGACCAAAATGAACGCCAGCTACCCCTACACCCCTACCAGCCTGAATAGCCCCAGCGAGCTGGCTGACCTGGAGGCTGCTATCCAGATTATTGCCACTGCCTACGGCTTTGCCGATCCCACTCTCTTCAAAATCAACGACGTAACTGCCAATGGCCGCTAGGATGCCCTTTTACCGCCGCCGCATGGCTCGCTGTGCGGCTACCCTATGCCTTACAGCGGGCCTGCTGCTGGCAGGCTGTAGTTCCGACAGCGATAAGAAGCCAGCTGATAGCCCCTTTGACCGGGGGGCCCTGCTGACCCACGTGGCCGACCAGTTTATCCTGCCGGGCTACCAGGCGCTGGAGAGCCAGGCCACTGCACTACAGGATAGCATAACGGCCTTTCTGGCAGCCCCTACCCAGGCCCGGCTGACCCGCATCCGCCTGCAGTGGGAGGTAACCGCCCTGGCCTGGCAGCCCCTGGGTGCCTTCGACTTTGGCCCCGCCAATACCACCACCGGTACCCTGAGCGAGCGCATAGCCACTTTTCCCGTAGACACCCTGCAGGTAGAGGCCTACATCAGTGCGCAAGATTTTAGCCTGAACAACTTTGACCGCGACACCCGTGGCCTGTATGCCATTGAGTACCTGCTCTATCGCTACGATGCGGCAGCCTATAGCCCTGGCAGTGCGCGTGGCCAGTACCTGAGTGCCGTGGCGGGCCAGCTGAAGAGCCTGGCTACCGAGGTGCGGCAGCAGTGGAGCACAAGCTACCGCAATACCTTTGTGACCAATACCGGCACCGATGCCGGTAGTTCTATCTCCCTGTTGTTCAATCAGATGGTCTTCCACTTTGAGCAGCTCAAGAACTTCAAACTGGGCCTACCCCTGGGCCTACGCGCGAGCCAGACCAGCGAAGAGCCTACCCGTGTGGAGGCCTTTTTCAGCGGCAAGGGGCTAGAGCTGGCCAAAGCCCACTTTGCGGCGATAGACCGGCTGTGGCGCGGCCGCAGTGCCACCGGTGCAGAAGGGCCCGGCTTTGAGGAATATGTGCTGGCCACAGACGGCGGCGGCCAGCTGGCCGCCGCCACCCTGGCGCAGCTGGCTGCTGTGCAGCAGGAGCTGGACCCCATACCGGCCGACCTCCCACTTGCACAGCAAATCATTGACCAAAATCCCCAGCTAGACCAGGCCTATGAAGAGCTGCAAAGGCTGACGCGCTACCTGAAGAGTGATCTGTCTTCGCTATTGGGCATCAGTATCACCTTTGCCAGCGGCGACGGCGACTAGCTTCTTTGGCCCTTCCTTTTACCCCGCATGGCTTCATTCCTTATGCCCACCCTGTCTACGGCACGCCCCCAGGCGGGGTCAGAGGCCGCGCGCAGGCTTAGCCCTGCCTATGTGTCGGCCTGGCTCTTTGGGCCTGTTTCGGCCGCGCCGCTGGTCAGCTTTCGGGTGCTTTTTGGCCTGCTTACCCTCTTCAGCAGCCTGCGCTTCCTGGCCCTGGGCTGGGTGGAAGCCCAGTATGGCAGCTCGGCGCTCAAGTTTAGCTACAGCGGCTTCGAGTGGGTGGAGTACACCGGCCAGACGGGCCTGTACCTGCTGTATGGCTTGATGATCCTGGCTTCGCTCGGCATCATCCTGGGGGCCTTATACCGGCTGAGCGCGGTCGTCTTCTTCCTGGCCTTCAGCTATGTGGAGCTGATAGACAAGACCTATTACCTGAATCACTATTACTTCGTCAGCCTGGTAGCCTTCTGGATGATCTGGGTGCCCGCCCATCGCAGCCATTCGCTGGATGCCGGGTGGTGGCCGCGCCTGCGTGGGGCTACAGTGCCTCGCTGGAGTGTTCTGCTCTTCCAGTTTCAGCTGGCGGTGGTGTATACCTATGCCGGCCTGGCCAAGATAACCCCCCACTGGCTGCTGGAGGCCATGCCCCTGCGGCTGTGGCTGCCCGCGCAAGATCATACGCCCCTCATCGGCCCCCTGCTGCACCAGGATTGGGTAGCCTATGTGTTTAGCTGGGCAGGCATGCTGTTCGACTGTACCATCATCCTGTGGCTGTGCCTGCGGCGTACCCGCCCCTGGGCCTACCTGGCCGTACTGGGTTTTCATGCCCTCACCGGCTACTGGTTCCAGATCGGGGTTTTCCCGCTGGTCATGTCGGCCCTGGTGCTGGTGTTCTTCTCTCCGGCCTGGCACGCACGCGTGCAGGCAGGCCTGGCCCGGCTGCTGGGTAGTGCCCCGCACCCTGGGGCTGCGCCCGCGCCCCCTGCCCCGTCTCTGGGCTGGCTGCGCCCTGCCACCCTGCTGGTACTGGGCCTATATGTGGGCTTCCAGCTGCTGTACCCCTGGCGCTACCTGCTGTATGGTGGCAATCGCTTCTGGCACGAACGGGGCTACCGCTTTGGCTGGCGGGTGATGCTGATGGAAAAGGCCGGTACTGCCACCTTCTATGTACAGGATGGACCCCAGGGCAGGCGTGGGGCCGTTCGAAACGAAGATTTCCTGAATGACCACCAGGTCAAGCAGATGAGCTTTCAGCCCGATATGATCCTGCAATACGCCCACTGGCTGGCCGCCCACTACCAGCAGCAGGGCATGCAGCGCCCGCAGGTACGGGCCGAGGTGTACGTTACCCTGAACGGCCAACCCAGCCAACTGCTGGTAGACCCGGCGGTAGACCTGGCCCAGGTAAGTGATGAACAAACACACTGGATTTTGCCCCATGCGGAACGGTAACGCCAGAACCGCTGCACACAAGGGGGGCCTGGTGCTCCTGCTGGGCCTGTGTGCCTGGCTAGGCACTGCCCAGGCGCAAAATCCGACCCAGGGTGCGAATACAGTTCGGCTATGCTTCCAGGTTACCGATGAGCTGGGTGCCTCGCTGCAGCAGGTGCGTATATACCTGCCCCAGCTACAGCGCGTGCTGGCGGCTGATAGCTGCCACCTGCTGCCTGCTGGCCAGTATCAGCTGGAGCTAAGTGCCCAGGGCCGGCCGGCCCTGAGTATCCCCGACTTTGAGCTACAGGCCGACACCAGCATCCAGTTTATCCTGCCCAGCGAGGGGGTGTACATAGGGGCTGTGCAGGTGCGAGCACAGCAGCCGTCGCCCTTCAGCACCCAGCGGCTACCAGCCATAGAGGGGGTAGGCATCTACGCGGGCAAAAAGAGCGAGCTGATCCTGCCCGAAAACCTGACGGCTAACCTGGCTGCCAACAATGCGCGCCAGGTGTTTGCCCGCGTGCCAGGCCTGAATATATGGGAGAGCGATGGCGGCGGCGTGCAGCTGGCCATAGGTGCCCGCGGGCTGAACCCCAACCGCCTGGCTTCCTTCAATCTGCGGCAGAATGGCTACGACATTAGCGCCGATGCACTGGGCTACCCCGAGAGCTACTATACCCCCCCCCTGCAGGCGGTGGAGCGGATAGAGGTGCTGCGGGGTGCCGCCTCGCTGCAGTATGGCCCCCAGTTTGGGGGGATGATCAACTTTGTGCTGAAGGAGGCACCCACTGAGCTGCCCTACCGGGTGCAGCTGAGCCACACAACCGGCAGCTGGAATCTGCAGAACACCTTTGCGAGCATGGGGGCCCGGCTAGCCCCCCGGCTGAGCCTGTACAGCTATGTGCACCGGAAGACCGGAGACGACTGGCGGCCCAACAGCCACTTTGCCCAGCACACGGCCTACCTGCAGCTGCACGCCCGCCTGGGGCAGCGCAGTAGCCTGAAGCTGGACTATACCCATATGCAGTACCTAGCCCAGCAGCCTGGGGGCCTTACCGACCGGCAGTTCGACACGGACCCGGGCCAGAGCTTGCGGAGCAGGAACTGGTTCGCTGTGTACTGGAACCTGCTGGCTGCTACCTATGACTACAAACTGTCGGATCGTACCCGCATAAACGTCCGGACTTTTGGACTAATAGCCGGACGGGATGCCCTGGGTAACCTGGATCGGATAAACAGGCTGGACCTGGGCGGGCTCCGCAGCCTGATCTCCGACACCTATCGGAATGTGGGGGGCGAAGCCCGCGTGCTGCATCGGCTGCAGCTGACAGACAGTGTAACGGCACACGTCCTGCTGGGTGCGCGGCTGTATCGTGGGCGCACACACCAGCTACAGGGCCTGGCCACCGCCAACTCGGACGCGGATTTCGCCCTGCTGGATGTGCCTGAAAACGAGCACAGCAATTACCGGAATCCCAGCGACAACCTTTCGCTCTTTGCCGAGACCGTTTTCTTTGTGGGCAGCCGCCTCAGCCTCACCCCCGGCCTGCGCCTGGAGTACCTGAATACGCGCTCGGATGGCTACTACATCCAGCGTGTGGAAGACTTTGCCGGAAACCTGATTAGCGCCCAGCGTATAGACGACCGGCGCCAAACCGAACGCACCATCCTGCTGGCAGGGCTGGGTGCTGCCTACCAGCTGTGGCCCCGGCATGAGCTGTATGCCAACTTCACGCAGAATTATCGGCCTATTAATTTTTCGGACATCCGCCTTGTGAACCCAAACCAGCAGATAGATCCGAACCTGAAGGACGAGCGGGGCTATAATGCAGACCTGGGGCTGCGCGGCCAGGCAGGGGAATGGCTGATCTATGATGTGAGCCTCTTCTACCTCTACTACGCCAACCGAATAGGCGAGGTGCTGCGGGCCGACCAACCCCCCTTGTTTCTGCCCCTGCAGTACCGCACCAATGTAGGCGCATCGGCTTCGCATGGGCTGGAGGGCTTTGCCGAGGCCGAGCTGCTACACTTCCTGCTGCCCAAGTCCAGGTTTCAGCTCAGCTGGTATGTGGGCCTCACCCTGCTGGATGGCACCTACCTGCGTTCGGATCTGCCGGGTGTGGAGGGTCGCCAGATCGAGTTTGCCCCCCGCACAACTGTGCGTACTGGTTTGTCGCTCACGTATGCGGGCTTTAGCCTGGCTGTTCAGTATAGCCAGGTGGGCAGGCAGTTTACGGATGCTACCAATACGGTCTCTACCGCTTCGGCAGTTGTAGGCGAAATTCCGTCTTACCAGGTTGCCGACGTGTCGGCCCGGTATACATTCCGGTTCCTGACCCTGGAGGCCGGGGTGCAAAACACACTGGATGCCCGCTATTTTACCCGTCGGGCCAGCTCGTACCCCGGGCCAGGCATCCTCCCCTCTGCCCCCCGAAACTACTATTTGGGCCTGTCGCTACGGCTTCAGCCCCCCAGCAGGCAATAGAGGGGGCTAAGGGCGCTGAAAAATTTACGCCCGCTAGTTGGGCAGCCGCAGCACCTGCATCAGGTATTGGCCATAGCCACTCTTCATCAGGGGTTTGGCCAGTTCTTCCAGCTTATCGGCGCTTATAAAGCCCATCCGATAGGCTACCTCTTCTATGCAACCGATCTTCAGGTCTTGCCGCTCTTCGATGATCTGCACAAACTGGCCTGCCTGCATCAGGCTGGCATGGGTGCCGGTATCTAGCCAGGCGGTACCCCGGTGCATTTTGCGCACGGCTAGCTCGCCCTGCTCCAGGTAGATGCGGTTGATGTCGGTTATCTCCAGTTCGCCGCGCGCACTCGGCTTCAGGTTTGCGGCATAGTCCTTCACGCGGTTGTCGTAGAAATACAGCCCCGGCACAGCATAGTTGCTCTTGGGCTGCAGGGGCTTTTCCTCTATGCTGATGGCGGTACCCGCCGCATCAAACTCCACTACGCCGTAGCGTTCGGGGTCGTGTACGTGGTAGGCAAACACAATTCCGCCCCTTGGCTGCCGGCAGCTTTCCAGCAGGCTGTGCATGCCCTGGCCGTAGAAGATGTTGTCGCCCAGAATCAAACACACATCTGAGTCACCAATAAAATTGGCCCCAATGGTAAAGGCCTGGGCCAGCCCCTTGGGTTCGGGCTGTGCTGCATAGCTGAGCCGCATTCCCAGGTGGCTGCCATCCCCCAGCAATTTTTCAAAACTGGGCAAATCCTGTGGGGTACTGATGATTAGCACCTCCCTGATCCCTGCCAGCATCAGGGTGCTCAGCGGGTAGTAGATCATGGGCTTGTCGTACACGGGCATCAGCTGCTTGCTCATTACCAGCGTAAGGGGGTGCAGGCGCGTGCCACTGCCGCCTGCCAGAATGATTCCTTTTGTCATGGAGGGTGTTAGAGTTTTGTGTAGGATTATATTAAGGAGGGCAAAGTTAGAAATTGTGAATCAAGACGCCGAGGGGGGGGTTGGGTCAGGTTCGTCATGGATGCGTGTCATGGATGGCCTTGTCGCTTTTGTCGCTTGTCCGTCTACGCCTGTGGCCCAGCCGGCTCCAGATGCGCCTCCTGCGCGGGGCCAATAGCAATACAGCCAGGTAGAGTAGGCCTGCACACACCGTCATGGTAGGGCCTGGCGGCCAGTTTAGCCGGATAGCCCCGATCAGGCCAATGCAAGCGCTTAGGGCACCGAATAGGGCACTCCAGGCCAGCATGTGGGGTAGGCGGCGGCTAAGCAGTAGGGCCGTGCTGGCAGGTATAACGAGCATGGCTACTACCAGGATAACCCCCACACTCTGCAGGGCCGCCACTACACTGAAGCTGAGCAGCAGCATCATATAGTAGTGCACCCAGCCTGTGCGGATGCCCTGGGTGCGCGCCACCACCCGGCTAAAGGTAACGGCAAAGAAGTAGCGGTAGAAGACCAGCAGGCTAAGAGCTACGTAGACCGCTATGAGGCCCGTGAGCCAGAGATCTTGCCTGCTTACCCCCAGCACATTGCCAAAGAGAAAGTCCTTCATATCGATGTGAACCCCCTGCTGCTGGGTGAGCCAGGAGATGCCGATGATGCCGAGGGCAAACATGAAGCTGAAGACGATGCCAATGCTGGCATCATTGCGTGCTGCTGCGTGGCGCTGTAGCAGGGTGATGAGTATGGCGCTGACCATACCGGCCACCACCGAGCCGGCAAAGAGGGCAAATAGGCTGTGCCCCACCACCACATAGCCTGCCACCACCCCCGGCAGGATGCTATGGCTCAGCGCATCGCCTATCAGGCTCATGTTTTGCAGCACAATCAGGCAGCCCAGCAGTCCACAGCTGATGCCTACCAGCAGGCTGGCTAGTAGGGCCCGCTGCTCATAGCCCTCGGTTAGCAGGTTCCAGTCCGGGTTCATGGTTTATTCTTCCTGGATTATTGGGGCGGAAATGCCGCTGCCCCCGAAGGTGTGCAGCAGGTTTTCAGTTGTCAGCATGTCGGCTGCGGTGCCCTGTGCCACCACACGCTGGTTGAAGAGCACCAGTTCGTCGAAGTACGTGGCCGCCTTGGCCAGGTCGTGGTGCACAATCAGGATGAGCTTGCCCTGCCGGGCTAGCTGCCGCAGGAGCTCCAGCATTTTCTGCTCGGTGGCGGCATCCACCCCCACAAAGGGCTCGTCTAGCAGATATACCGCTGCATCCTGGCACAGGGCACGGGCAATGAAGGTGCGCTGCTGCTGCCCGCCGCTTATTTCATTGATCTGCCGGTGGGCCAGTGCGCCCAGCTCCACCTGCGCCAGGGCCGCCTGCACCCGGCTATGGTCTGCCCCCCTCATGCGCTGTAGTGGGTTCAGGTGGGGGTAGCGGCCCATGCGCACCACGTCTTGCACGTTGGCGGGGTATTGCCAGTCTATGTCTTCTTTCTGCGGGATGTAGGCAATCTGGCGCTGGAAGGAAGATATGGGTTGCCCGGCTAGTCGTACCTGGCCCGCATCTGGCTTTATCAGGCCGAGCATGGCCTTTATCAGGGTGCTCTTGCCGCTACCATTGGCCCCCACCAGGCCATACACCTTGCCAGGTGCCAGCTGCAGGTGTACATTGCGGATGGCAGTTTTGCCCACGTAGCTTACTGTCAGCCCCTGTATGCTCAGCTCGTACGTACTGGGTAGCAGCAGCTGTTTGCCTAGCCGCAGGCGCCAGGCTAGCAGCAGGCCCATGGCCAGCATACTGCCCGCCACAGCGGGCAGCCAGGGTGTAATGGGGGCATCTACCCCGGCGGCTGGTGTCTGTTTGCCGCTATCCCGTGCTGTCAGGCCGTTTACGACGGCTGTAGTATTGTGGCGCAGCATGCTCAGGTAGCTATCGGCTGGGCCACCCGGTTCGCTCAGGCTATCGCCATACAGCTTATCGCCTACCTGGATGTGTCGCTCGCGGGCCAGCTGCTCCAGCAGCTTGGGGTTAATGGTACTCTCCGGGAATACGGCCGTTACGTCTCGTTCGGCTATCAGCCGGCTCAGGGCACGCATGTCAGCAGCCTGCACCTCGGCCTCGGTGGTGGTGCCCATGAGCGGGTATACCGCCAGCCCATAGCGCCGGGCGTAGTAGCGGAAGGCATCGTGGCTGGTGATGAGCACCCTGCGGTGGCGCGGTATCTGTCCAATCTGGGTTTCTATCCATTGGTCCAGCTCGCGCAGCTGCTGGGCATAGGCCTCGTAATTGCGCGCGTAGGCTGCAGCATGCGCAGGATCCCAGCTGCTGAGTGCATCGCGTATGTTTTGGCAATACCGTATTGCGTTGCGCGGATCCATCCAGGCGTGGGGGTCGCTGGCGCCCGCATAATCTGCACTACGGATGGCGGCCACGCCCTCGCTCACGATTACTACACGTGCCTGTGTGCCACTCTGGTCTATCAGCTTTTGTAGCCAGCCCTCCAGGGTCAGGCCATTCACCAGGATCAGCTCAGCAGCCACTATCTGTCGGCTGGTGGCTGGTACAGGCTCATAGATGTGGGGGTCTGTGCCGGCAGGCAGCAGGCTACCCACAGGCTGGTGCGGGCCGGCTATCTGCCGGGCCATGTCGGCTAGAAAGGTGGTGGTGGCCACCACCCTGTGCTGGGCCTGCGCCAGCCCCGATAGAAACAGTATGGACGCAAGGAAAGACTTCAAGGCTACAAAAGTAGCGTTTTTTAGTCATGCCTAATTTTCTCCGAACACGAATGTAAGTCAAACCAAACGCCCCGGTGGTTCGAAAGGATCTTATTTTTTTCGTCGAAATACAGAAATGTTATTCTGTAAAACCCGTAAGTTTGTGGTTGTATGTATATAAATCGTTGAATCCATGAAACTGGACAATATAGATCTCAAGATTCTGCGTATCCTGCAGCAGCAGGGACGCATTACCAATGTGCTTCTTTCCTCTGAGATTGGCCTTTCTCCTGCCCCCACCCTGGAGCGCGTGAAAAAGCTGGAGCAGGCCGGCTACATACAGAGCTACCACGCTAGGATAAACCCGGAGCTGCTGAATCTGAACGTGATGATTATTGTTGAGATCAGCCTGAATATTCATCAGGATGCCAATATTGAGGCATTTATGGCCGAGATACGCAAGATCCCCGAGATTGTGGAGTGTTACCACGTAACAGGCGATGCAGACTTTCTGCTGAAGGTTTTTGTGCGCGACATGAGCGAGTACCAGCGCCTGGTGAACGAGAAGATAAGCAAAGTACCCCACCTGGGCCGTATCCAGAGCCGCGTGGTGATGGGCGTGGTGAAAGATCAGCAGGGTGTGCCCGTGCCTGGCTCGGTCGAGGTTCTTGGTAAATAGGAAAACATCCTTTCATCTATTCTCGCACATCGTCCCGCATTTAAAATTTAGCATGGCAACTACCTACCAGGCCCTGGTTTTGCAGCCCGACTATTCACTAGCCTTTGAGCACCGCAGCCTGCAGGACCCCCCGGAGGGCTATGCCCTCGTACGGATGCAGGCCGCCGCCCTCAACCACCGCGACGTATACATTACCCAGGGTAAGTACGCGGCCATACAGCCAGGCTGCGCCCTGGGTTCGGATGGCTGCGGCACCGTGGCTGCCGTGGGCAGCCAGGAAGACAAGAACTGGCTGGATGCGGAGGTGATCATCAACCCCAACATAAACTGGGGCCCCAGCGGACGACACCAGGATATGAAGCAGTACCGCATACTGGGTATGCCCACTGATGGCACCCTGGCCGAGTACCTGGTGGTGCCTGTAGACCGCCTGAGCAGCCGCCCTGCCCACCTGAGGCCTGAGCAGGCAGCCGCCCTGCCACTGGGGGGTATGACAGCCTATCGCGCCCTGTTTAGCCGTGGGGCACTGAAGGACGGACAGCATGTGCTGATCAGCGGGGTGGGGGGCGGCGTAGCACAGTTTGCCCTACAGTTTGCGGTAGCGGCAGGCGCACGCGCGTGGGTTACCAGTGGCAAACCCGAGAATATTATCCGTGCCCTGGAACTGGGTGCCGAGGGAGGCGCCAGCTATAAGGAACCCGCCTGGGACCAGAAGCTGAGGGAGCAGGCCGACGGCTTCCACCTCGCCATAGACTCTGCCGGCGGAGACCAGATCAACACCCTGCTGAATCTGCTGAATCCCGGGGGCCGCTACGTGTTTTATGGCGCTACCAATGGCGTGCCTACCAGGCTGGATCTTCATAAAATCTTCTGGAAGCAGCTGAATATCCTGGGCTCCACCATGGCCAGCGACGATGAATTTCAGAGCATGCTCCACTTTGTGCAGCAGCACCGCATACAGCCCGTTGTCGATCAGGTTTTTCCGTTTGCCGAGGCCAGAGCGGCCTTTCAATACCTGGATACAGGCCACACTATGGGCAAGGTGGTGATCCGCTTCTAGGGCCATCCGCCACTAAAAGGCTCCAAGATCATAGGATTTGCTATTTTTGTTCGCTATCTAACTCAAAAACTGATAAAGACTATGATAAATTCTACTGTCGTGCTTTTGCTTCTTGTCCTGATAGGGCTGTTGATTATCTCCTTTGTGGTGTTTAGGCAGCGGCGCAGGCACTATGGTGCGCAGGAAAAGCTGCTGGAGCGAATAGCGGTGCGCACCCACACCATGCCCAAGCCTGGTGATGACGGAGTGCGGGGCAAGTATAAGGGGTATTTGATAGAGACCACCAGCCGCCTGTGGATAGGCTCTACCCGACAGGAGGACGAGGCCCGACAGGCGGTAGACAAAAGCCAGAAGCGCTGGAGCAGCTTCAACCCCAAGCTGGTGGTAGAGCTGAAGTCGCCGAACGCAAACTATCCGGCCATAGCCATCTGGGACGACCTGAGCTGGCTGCCCACCGGTGTGCTGCTGCCCGAGGAACGCAGGCAGCGCATGCCCGCCCAGCCCAAGATGGCCCTGGATACCACCCCGCTACACCCCCGGGTGAGCCTGTATGGCGCGGATGTAAAGGCGGCACGCCTGCTGCTGGAAAGTGCCGAGCTGCGCCATCAGCTAAAGAACTGGCACTTTGTAGACCTGCGGGCCGAGGGCGATACCATACGGCTGCGGCTGGATAGCCCACTTGCCTGGGAAAAGTTTGGCAATCGGCTCAAGCATCCGCAGTATATCATCGCAGCCATGGATCTGTGCGTGGAGATGGCCGAGGTGCTAAAGGCCTACGTGACCGAACATGTATAGCTGTGTGTGGCCAGTGCCTAGCCGAGGCCTGATTCGGCTCCATAAGTACCCTGCCCGGGTGCATCTTTTTTGTATCTTCAGGGTGTAATTACCCGTGGGGCACCACCAGCCCGCAGTTGTGCGTTATGGTTTCAGTACTACGCTACATGCTTCGTATTTTCATTTTCTTCTGCTTGCTCGGTACCTCTGCGCTTCAGGCGCAGTTTATTCAGTGGCAGCACAGCCGGATTGTGCAAGACGACTATCGGGGGGCAGACCACCCCGATGCCGTGGTGGACGGCGTGGGCAACCTGCATATCTGCTATTGGGACCGGCTGCGAGACCGGCTGATGTACGGCGTGCGGGCCCCGGGTGCCGCCACCGTGAGCTGGCAGATGGTGAACTCGAATGTAGCAGGGGGGCTACGGTCGGCCATAGCGCTGGATGCTGCGGGCCGCCCGCACATAGCCTACCTGGTGCGTAGCCCACAGGACGAGATCAATGTGGGCTATACCTACCTGGATGCCCTGGGTGCCTGGCAGTATGAGCCCGTACAAAGCAGCAACTGCGGAGCCTATAACCCCCTTGTGGGTTTCACCCAGTGGTACCTGATGCCTAGCCTGGACCTGGTACTATCCGCCACGGGCGAGCCGCTGATCGGATACTTTTGTGCGCCGGTTCTGCTGGATTGCAACCAGTTCTTCAACGCCGGAAACCCAAGCCCCGTGATGAAGCTGTTTCGCGCCTACAAGGTGGGGGGCGTATGGCAAAACCGTCCTTTCCGGCTCGTACGCTCCCGTTACCACAACCAGATCCCGCTGTTTAACTGCTGGTGCAATGCCGGGATACGGCATGGCGAATGGGTAGAGCTGCGTGCCAACCCGAACCTGCCGGGCCGCTTCATTGCCATCACCCCCGCTACCTGCGACGGGGAGATGTGGATGTGGCAACAAACCAGCACAAACCTGGCCGATGAATGGGACATCATCAAGCTGGACAGTTGTTATCGGGTGGGCCTGGGCGGCCCCCCCCCCACGCTAAATAGTGGCCAGACCATCAACGAAGTAACCTGGGAGGGCTTTGGCGTAGGTTACACCCCCGACAATAACCTGCACATTATGGCCCACACCAGCCAGCTGAACGGCTGGAACTCAGGCCTGTTCGGATTTACACCCCTTGTTTTTAATCCCATTATCTACACCCGCCGTACTCCTGCCGGGGCAATGACCCAGACTACCCTGCAGGCCGGGAATGTAGATACCGACTACCGCAGCCACACCACCTTTGCCTCTGTGGGCAATGATCGGCTCTTCTTTGTATACGCAAACCGAAGCCGAGGGCGCTACGAAATGCGCTACTCTACCAACGGCGGCACCACGTTTACCCAGGAAAATGTGATCGATATTACGGGTGCCAATATGCGTGCACCCCTGCGGGTGGCCGGAGACAGCCTGCTGATCGTGGTGCCCGACCCCGCCAATGCCCGCCTGCTGCTGGGCCGCCGCCCGCAAGACCTGACTGCGGGCTGGACCTGGACTACCCTGAATGAGAGCCGCCAGTATGGGCTGCAGCTAGCCCTGGTGGCACAGCCCAGCCAGACGGATACCATCCTGCACATAGCCTACGAGGATAGGTACCAGCGCCGCATCTTCTACCGAACCCGCGTGGAGGGCGTATGGCAGGCGCCCGTGCAGATAGAGAGTGGCACGGGCGTATCGCACCTGCGCCTGGCCCGCGTCAATGACGGCGCACTCTATCTGTCCTACATCCGCCTTGCGGACTACAGCCTTGTCCTGCAGCGTAGTACAGACGGACTGGCCTGGACCAGCCAGACGGTATACAACACCACCGACACGGATGCGGCAGACATGGTGGCAGATGCCGCTGCCAATACGGTTTACCTCGCCTTCAACGACGTGTCCGGCAAGCGCCTGCTGTACCGCGCCCGAAACAGCTTTGGCCTATCGCCCCTGGAGGTGGTGCAGAATGGAACTGCCAATAGCCAGCAAGACCAGATCGGAGAATTTGCCAGCATCACCATCGATAATACGGGCAAACCCCAGGTAGCCTACTGGGACCGGACCAATGGACGCCTGCGCTGGGCACGCAGGGAGGACACCAACACCTGGACACCCGAGGTGGCCGATGAATCAGCAACCCAGGTAGTGGGCCGCTATGCAGATATAGTGGCCAGCCAGAGCAACAGCCCCACGATTGCACACCAGAATTTTTCTGACAACAGCATCCGCCTCTCCAAACGCACAGGCCCACAGAGCTGGGCCGACGAGACCATTGTACAAGCAACAGGCAGCACCGTGGGCGAGCCACTGGCCTACTGGGAGGACAGCAACGGTACCCCTTGGCTGCTGTACAACAACAGTGGAACCGAAGACTACCTGCAGCTGGTGCGCCGGAAGGCTGGCACCGCCGAGTGGGTACTACTGGGCCTGCCTGCAGCCGCTGCCCGCATGGGCAAGCAGTTTGCCACCGCTATGCTGGATAGCAGCTATGTGTACATCCTGGCGCGAGACCAGGACCTCGTACAGGGGGGCGTTTCCCTCATTGAGGGTACCTTCTTTCCCGCCCCGCCAGACCCCCCCGTGGGCCGCACAGCTGCCACCCAGCGCACCCAGCTGCAGGCACTGGCCTACCCAAACCCCCTGCGCGACGACTACCTGAGCCTGCAGCTACAGATGCCCCAGGCGGGCACGCTGCAGGTAGGCCTGTACGATATGCAGGGCCGGCCCGTGCAGCAGCAAACCTACACCCTGGCTGCCGGCGTGCAGAGCCTGCGCTGGCCCCTGCAGCCCATGCCGGCAGGGCCTTACCTGTGCAAGCTGCAGACCAGCCAGGGCCTGGCTACCCTCACCATCCTGAAACACTAGCCGCCCGCCGCACCCATGATCCTACGTACAGAGAAACTGGTAAAGAAGTATGGCCAGCGCATCGTGGTCAACGAAGTATCCATACAGGTAGAGCAGGGCAGCTGCGTGGGCCTGCTGGGGCCCAATGGGGCGGGCAAAACCACTACCTTCTATATGGTGGTGGGGCTGGTGCGCCCAAACTCCGGACACATCTACCTGGATGAGCGCGATATAACCGACCTGCCCATGTACAAGCGCGCACAGCTGGGCATAGGCTACCTGCCACAAGAGGCCAGCGTGTTCAGAAAACTAAGTGTGGAAGATAATGTAAAAGCCATACTGGAGATGCGGCGCGACTTTACCCGCCAGCAGGTGCAGCAGCGTACAGACCAGATACTGGAGGAGCTGAGCCTGACCCACGTGCGGAAAAACAAGGGTGGCCTGCTAAGCGGAGGCGAACGCCGCCGCACCGAGATAGCTCGTGCCCTGGCTGTTAACCCCCAGTTTATGCTGCTGGACGAACCCTTTGCCGGCGTAGACCCCATTGCCGTAGAGGAAATACAAACCGTAGTGGCCGAGCTGAAACAGCGTAACATAGGCGTGCTGATAACAGACCACAACGTGCACGAAACCCTGAACATAGTAGACCGCGCCTACCTACAGTTTGAGGGTAAGCTGCTAAAGGCTGGCACCGCCGAAGACCTGGCCAATGACGAGCAGGTGCGCCGCGTATACCTGGGCGAGAACTTCCAGCTGGGCAGGTAAGCCCGCTATGCAGGGGGCCACACCGCCTGCTGCGCTCCAGCTAGCAGCTACAGGGGGGGGGATACCCGGAGAGAGAGCGGGGGGGGTCCCGTAAGAAAAAGTATCTTCGCGAAATGATGTACCGTTTCATACAGGCTTATCTGACGCGGCGCTATGCTGGCCTGCAGCATGCCCTGCACCACCCCCGCCAGCACCAGGCGCGCATACTGGCCGACCTGATACGCCAAGGCCGAAAGACAAAGTGGGGCCAGGCCCATGGCTATAGCCGCCTGAGCGGCTATGACGACTTTGCCCGCCAGGTGCCCATTCACACCTACGAGGCCTTTTATCCCTACATCGAGCGGGTGCTGAAGGGTGAGCCCGATGTGCTGTGGCCCGGCCGGGTAAGGTGGTTTGCCAAAAGCAGCGGCACTACCAATGCCATCAGCAAGTTTATCCCCATACCGCCCCGCAGCCTGCACGAAAACCACTACGCCGCCGGAAAGGACATGCTGGCCGTCTATCTGCACAACTATACCGGCACCCACCCCAGCCGCATCAGCACCGGCAAGATACTGAGTATAGGCGGCAGCAGCGAGCTAAGCCGCTACAACGCCCACGCCCGCTACGGAGACCTGAGCGCCGTACTGATAGAGAACATGCCCAGGCTGTATGAGCGCGGGCGAGCCCCCAGCAAGCGCACCGCCCTGATGCACGAATGGGAAGCCAAGCTGGAGGCCATGGCCCACGAGACCCTGCGCCAGCACATAACCGGCATAGCAGGCGTGCCCACCTGGACCCTGGTACTGCTGAACAAGGTAATGGCCCTGGCCGGTACGCGGGACCTGCACGCCATCTGGCCTGGCCTGGAGGTCTTCTTCCACGGTGCCGTAAGCTTCGCCCCCTACCGCAGCCAGTTCAGGCAGCTCATCCCCCACCCACAGATGCGCTACCTGGAGACCTACAACGCCAGCGAGGGCTTCTTTGCCCTACAGACCGAGCCCCACGTGTACGACCTGGCCCTGCTACCCCACCGTGGCATCTTCTACGAGTTTCGGCGCACCGGCACCGATGCGGTGGTGCCCCTGTGGCAGGTGCAAGCGGGCGTAGACTACGCCCTGCTCATCAGCACCCTGGGCGGCCTGTGGCGCTACGAGATAGGAGACACGGTGCGCTTTACCCAGGCCGCCGCCCCCTACAAGCTGGTCATCAGCGGGCGCACCCAGCACTTTATCAACGCCTTTGGCGAGGAGGTGGTGGTGGGCAATACAGACCAGGCCCTGGCCCGCGCCTGCCACCTTACCCATGCCGAGGTGGCCGAGTATACCGCCGCCCCCATCTACCAGAACGATGCGGGCAAAGGCGGCCACGAGTGGGTCATCGAGTTTGCCCAGGCACCCGGCAACCTCGGTGCCTTTGTTAGCGCCCTGGATGCCGAGCTACAGCAGCTGAACAGCGACTACGCCGCCAAGCGCTACAGAGACATAGCCCTGCAGCTACCCCTGGTGCATGTGGTGCCCCCCGGCACCTTCCACGCCTGGATGAAGCAGCGCGGCAAGCTGGGGGGCCAGAACAAGGTGCCCCGCCTGAGCAACCAGCGCGACTATGTAGAGGCCCTGCTGGCCCTGCAGGCGTAGGCTGGCTGATTCCTGCCCCGGCGCACCGGGTGTGTGTGCTTAGGTTTTCCTTTTCCTGCCCCGGGTGGGCTTTGGGGGTTTCAGGTCTTTCAGCAGGGGCTCGGTATACTGGCGGTACAGCTCGAAGAGAAACTGCAGGCGGGCCAGCTCGGTGGCAAAGGGCTGGGGGCGGTAGCAGGCATCTACCGCCTTGTCCAGCCGGCGGTGGGCATCCAGCAGCGGCTTGGGCATGCACAGGGGGTCGTACAGGTCGGCCAGGCTGGCCCCCGGGTAGGCCGCCCGGGCATCCAGCACCGCCTGGGCCGCCGCCTCTACCGCCTGCTGCTGTTTGGTGCCAGGCTGCGCGGGCCAGGGGTAGTTGTTGTACACGATTTGGTTTGAGTAGCGATAATCACTCTTGAGTCGGCCGCACACTTGCCGCACCCAGGCCATATGCATGGCGCTGGTCAGGATGCCAAAGTGGTAGA